>CADBSO010000077.1 GCA_902797395.1 uncultured Spirochaetales bacterium | reverse complement strand
GGAATCCTGCGAGAACTACTACGAGAGCATCGTCCACGTGCTGTTCCGGGCCACCGGATTCGAGGTCGTCAGCCAGATGCAGTCGTCCGCCGGACGTGCAGACATCGTCCTGCAGACGTCGAGGTCCGTGTGGATATTCGAGCTTAAGATGGACGGGCGCTCCGGTGATGTCGCCGGGTTGTGCGATGCGGCTTTGAGGCAGATCGTGGAGAAGGGGTATGCCAAACCATACGAGGCGTCCGGAAAGCTCATCCGCAATGTCGCGCTCGTATTCTCGTCCGCCAAATTGGGACTGGCCGGGTGGAAGGAGGAGGTATCGGATTGAGGAAGGAGGATCGATACTGGTAAGGGTTTGGTGATGAATTATTATCTGATGCATAAGGATGACAAGGTTTTGGCTCTCGACATATACGAGCCGACGGGCACGATACTTGATTATGAAGTGCTGATGGAGGAGAAAAAGCCTGCGTATATCGACAATATACAGAACATGAACTATTGGTGGAGCGCCCGTGCGATTCCAAAATCAAGATCCGGAATCAATCAGATACTCAAAAGGAACGGCATAGACACTACCGAAACCCTGATGCTTAAGAATATGGCGCTCAATTTGAGCGATTGCTATTGGGTCAGGAGTGTGGATAGCGACATAAGATATGACGATGTGAATTTTTTTGACAACGTTTTTGAAAAAGTCGATTTCGGTTCCGATCTTTCCGTTGCGGAAGAAAAGAAGATGAAAAGCAATATGTTGTCGAGTCCGTCGGGATCCCTGAACGGACAAATGCCGAAGTATTGGGAAGTCAATAGAAGAACTGGGGAAAGGGTACTGGTAAAGAAGGCTATTGGAATAAAAGGTCATCACCAAGCGCTCAATGAGGTTTTTGCTTATGAGTTTCATAAGAAAATAGGCAGATTTAATAGCACTGAATATTGGTTGTCTCGTTCTAATGGTGTAATCAAGGATGTGAGATGCGGAAGCTTTGCGACAAAAGACATGGAATATATACCATTGGCCTATATCGCATCCGGCCAGCAAATAAATGCAACCGATGCGAGGAAAACCGTTCGTGCTATTTTGGATGCTTTGGAGGCATTGGGGATTCCAAGGGCGGCGGCGAGCAGCTATTTCTCGTATCTGCATCTGACTGATTTTCTGATTTCGAATACCGATAGGCATCTCAACAACTATGGGATTTTACGCGATAGCAACACGCTAAAGGCGATAGGGTTTGCCCCCATCTTCGATAACGGAAATTCCATGCTGTACGACACGCTTGGGTATTGGGGTTTCGATGAGTTCAGGAGATTGAAGATAAAGGCGTTTGGGATTTTTACGAATGATAAGAAATTGCTGATGGCGGGAAAGGCGTGGTACGACAAGCTCGATTTGGATGCGTTGCCGTCGGCGCAGCAGGTCTGCGAATTCTATGGCAGGTTGTATAGCGGTGGCGATAGAAGAAATGCGGAGAATATCGCAAGCGCTTATGCATACAAGCTCAGAATATTCGAACGCATTCGAGCCGGTGAAGCTCTTCATGATATATTGAAGAATAAGGATCTGCTGAAAGGGCTGCCATTTGGTTCGTGAATTGGGGAGGGGTGATGCTGTCGCAAAACGTTTTTGCGGAGTTTCCTTGTAATCTAAAATTCATGTGTCGTTTTTAATGGAAAATTTTGTGTAATTGCGTAAAAATTATTCGAAATATTATTTTCAGATGCAATGCTAAATTTTATACTATTTTCATATAAAATTGTGATATACGTTTTTTTAGAAAGACGTACAATTACAAGATAAAGCCGAAAAAGTTTGATTTTGATTAACCGTATGCTTTTTGCAAGTATTCATTAGCAAGCGCGCATATCAATAGAGTTGTAGAAAAAATCAGATTACTTAAAAGGGTAGTATTTTATAAGGCGAAGAGAAGGGATTTAAATAATCCTGATGACGCTTTTACGGTTGATATCTCATCGTTTTATGCCGAAAAAAAGTGTTTTTCATACTGGAGAAAGCAGGATGATCTTATATTAGGGATAATGCTAAATTGCCGATAATAGGAATAATAATAGATGAGGCATTAGAAGAACTTGAGAAAACAATGAAATATCAAAGCACGTTCTTGCGATATCTAATGATGGGGAAAATGTTTAAAGATATGGCAAATCATCGCTCCCAGTATCATTTAAAGGAATAGGGCATGAGTTCTAAAGAAGAAAAAGATAATAAATTCGGATCGATAGTCATTTGCGAATCGGAAGATGGAGAGACAAATATAAATGTCTGATTTGAAGATGAGACGGTTTATCTTAATCAAGAGCAATTGTGTATTTTATATTCTACAAGTAAATCCAATGTCAGCGAGCATATAAATAATATATTTGAAGAAAAAGAACTTGATGAAAATTCAGCAGTTCGGTTTTTCCGAACAACTGCCTCTGATGGCAAGAATTACAATGCAGCCCTGCCATTCCAAGCGCAATAGTGTGCGCTGTTGCGCTTGGAACATCGTTAAAAAAGCTTCATTTTCTCTTTTCCAGAAAAAATGCTGATGCCCATTCGTGATTATTTTGCAGTGTTATAATAAAATATGGCTTAAAGAGGCAATTTTGAAAACGCTTGCTAGCAATGAATCCGATTTAATAAAATATTCTCGAGCTTTGCAGGAGAATACATTGGAATCGTATGTTTGCTCAGAGGGTTGCCTAAGAGTTTGAGAAAATAGACTGGAGGTGCATTGACTATGAATGCTGATTCGGAAAATGAAGAGCTTGGGAAGACGATACAAAGGCAGGTATTGGATCTTGAGAAAAAAAATTGCGCCATGAAGCCGGATGAGAAAAATGATCGCGAAATGTGCGAGGAAATTAAAAGCATAATTGAAAAAGAGGTGAAGGATGCTTATAGAGAGTTTGGAATTGTATAATTTCAGACAGTTTGTCGGGCCTCAAAAAATCAGTTTTTCTTGTGACGGCGATAGGAAAGTTACGGTTGTGGTGGCGGAGAGCGGAGTTGGAAAAACAACGCTCATGCAATCATTCCAGTGGGTTTTGTACGGCAAATGCAAATACAAGGAAATACTGAATTCGGATATTATGAGCAGAATGATCGCTAATGACCATAAGCAGGCATATGTGACTTTGCATGTGAAGGATGACAGCAGAACGTATGTTGTGACTAGAAGTCAGGATTTTCGGAAGAAAAATACCAGAATCGAGGCAATGGATTCCGTGCTGAAAGTGTATTGTGAGGACGACGCTGGAAATAGCAAGCAATTTCTGGGTAGAGAAGCAAGAGATGTCGTAAAAAACCTGATGCACGAGGATTTGTTTCCATATTTCTTTTTGGAAGGAGAGAGGTTGACCAGAATAGGCCAGCAGATGTCCAAAGGCAAAAATGGTTCGAACAGGGAATTCACCAATGCGATAAGGGGTCTGCTCGGTTTTGATTTCCTATATGAAGCTCAGGGTCATTTGAAAAAAATCAGCAGGGAATATAATGATATGATTTCTGGGGATACAAGCAGCGAGGCTTTGTGTGAAAACATGGAGGAAATCAAAAGGAACCAGGCTGAAATTCTGAGGAATGAGGAAATGCTTCAGAACATATCCGGGGAAGAAGCCAGCTATTCGGCATTGAGGGAGGAATTGAGCGGGAAGCTGATAGGCATTGCGGAAGTCGAGGAAAAACAAAGGCGTTGCAAGGATTTGGAATATGAGATTAATGGCTTGAAGGAAAAGATTCCCGAATTGCAAAGGCAAGTATTCAAAAAATTCAGTTCAAAAGGCTTCTATTTGGTATTGAATGCTCTTGTCGAGCGGGTTGAAAGCGTGCTGGATAGCGCGGATAAATTGGGTGGCGGCATTCCTGGAATGAATGCAACTGCCATAAAGCATTTGCTGAATGCCCACAGATGCGTATGCGGAGAGGATCTCATCGAGGGAACTGATCGTTGGAATAACCTTAAGGATCTCATGTCTCGCTTGCAGTCCAATAATATAGGATTTGAAATAAAAAGGTTCAAGGGCGATTATTTGAAGGCTGTTGTGGCTGAGAGCGATGCGTTTGTCGAGGATTTCAGGAATCTTGAAAAAACATTGAACGAGTACATTTCATCATTTGACAGGAAGCGTGACGACATTGATCGGTTGAACAAAGAAATCGGGGATGCAAGCGAGGGCGTTGACAATTTGAAGAAGCAGGAAAAATCCTACGAGGAGAAATTGATTTCACTTGGCGCGGAAAAGAGGCGGATTCTTTCTCAGGATGAAGAGCTGAAAAGGATAACGGAGGGCTTGCAGGGGAAACAGATCGATTTGAAGCGTCTGGACGAGAAGATTCGTTTTTGGCAGCGGTGTTATGATGAATCGGAATCTTTGAGGAACAGGATATTGAAGTATTGCGTGAAGAAAGAAGAAGGGAAACGCATAGCGCTGGCGGAAAAAATCAATGAGATATTCAGAGGGTTTTATGAGGAGGATATAGTTTTTTCATTGAGCGCCAATTATGATGTTCAAATCACAACATCCAACAAGGAGCTTTCTGATGATTTTACTTCCGGAGGACAGGATGTTGCGGTTGCTTTGGCATTCATAGGCGCGATAATAAAATTGAATGGCGAACGGCCGCAGAACGGACAGGGCGAGATGGATGACGAGCGGGAGGTTAAGCCGCATTCTCTTGTGCTGGATGCGCCGACATCTAATTTCGGTATGAAGCAAATGGAAAGTTTTAGCGAAATAATGCCTAAGATAACTGATCAGATAATCGTGTTCATAAATGATAAGGATGGGCCTATTCTGATTGATAAGATGTCTGACGCGATAGGATCAAGATGGAGGATGGTGAAAAAGGACTCGTATCATAGCGTTGTGGAGAGGGGCTTGTAGCATGACAGATAAGAATATGTTCTCGAAAAACTATTTTTTCTATGGCCGGCATGCTGAAATGGTCAATTCGCTTGTGAACAAGATTGACGAGGAATCCGGTGCCAAACTATTTAATTCCACGATTGAGCTTCTGATTTTTTCTGCGGCTATGGGGTTGTTTTGCAATCGGCGATCCAAGGCCGACAGCGATAAAAGCGTTCATGCCAGTGTTTTGGCCGAACAGTTTGACAATAAAAGCCGTGAATTGCAGATTATATTCAAATTCGTTGTTTTGCTTGGCGGCCGAGATGACAATGATGATGTGTCGAGGTTGAATATGGCCTTTAGAAATCCGGAGGCCGATGGCAATTATAGAATGTTTGAAGAGTATGTTC
>CADBSO010000076.1 GCA_902797395.1 uncultured Spirochaetales bacterium | reverse complement strand
TCTCAAGCATAAGAAGGTTGAAAAGAAGAAGATGCCGCTTCTTGCTGAAGGGAGTTGTCAGCTTGTTTCCGGTGATTGCGCGGATCAGCTTTCATTTAGCGATGTCATGGGCATTGTTGGTGATGCGCTTTCGGGGAAGGAAGAGCTGAAGGAGATCTTCTGCATGAAGGTTTTTTGGGGTCTTGCTTATCAGGAGATAGCTGTGATTCGCGGGATTCCTTTGAGCAGCGCCAAATCCAAGCTCTATAGGGCAAGGATTCTCGTTCGAGAAAAAATAGAGGAAAAGGCAGGACAATGATGAAAAGCGTAGATTTGGATAAGGTTTATTCGCCTTCCGGTTTTGAGGATTCCATTTACAAGAAGTCTTTGGATAACGGTGATTTCAAGCCGAACGGGAAATCGGATGAGTATTTCTCCATAGTTATGCCGCCTCCGAATGTTACCGGAATTCTTCATATGGGGCATGCGCTGAACATGACTTTGCAGGATATTCTCGTGCGGTATAACAGGATGGTCGGAAAGCAGGTTCTTTGGCTTCCCGGAACCGATCATGCCGGAATAGCAACCCAGCATGTCATGGAAGTCGAGCTGATGAAGGAAGGGAAGAGGCGGACGGATTTGCCTCGGGATGAGTTTGTCAGTCGGACGCGCAAGCTTAAGGACAGACATCATGATATAATCGTATCTCAGATAAAGAAGATGGGATCGTCATGCGATTGGTCGCGCGAGAGATTCACTCTTGATGATGGGTTTTCCTCTGCGGTTCGCGAATGTTTTTGCGCCCTGTACGACAAAGGGCTGATTTATCAGGGCGAGTATCTTGTCAATTATTGCCCTCATTGCCAGACGGCTTTGAGTGATGATGAGGTTGAGCATAAGACGGTTGATTCCTTCCTGTATCACATAAGCTATCCGATTACCGGTTCCGATGAGGCTCTGGTGGTTGCTACGACTAGGCCGGAGACGATGTTTGGTGATACGGCGGTGGCTGTTCATCCGGATGATGAGAGGTATAAGCATCTTGTCGGCAAGACCGTGGATCTTCCGCTTACCGACAGGAAGATAAGGATCATAAAGGATGATTTCGTCGAATTGGGGTTCGGAACCGGAGCGGTGAAGATAACTCCGGCGCATGATCCGCATGATAGGGATTGCGGCATAAGGCATGATCTTGAAGTCATAAACATATTGAATCCGGATGGCACGCTCAATTCCAATGTTCCGGAGAAATACAGGGGGCTTGATTGCATTGCTGCGAGAGAGCTTGTTGTTCGGGAGCTTGAGGGAAAAGGCTATCTTGTCAAAAAGGAGCCGATAAGCCACGAGGTCGGTCATTGCTACAGGTGCGACACCATAATAGAACCTTATCTCAGCAAGCAATGGTTTGTTCGGATGGATGGCATGGCCAAGAAGGCGCTCAAGGCTCTTGATGACGGGCAGATTGTGTTTTATCCCAGAAAATGGGAGTCTACGTACAGGAACTGGATGGAGAACATCAGGCCGTGGTGCATTTCGCGCCAGCTTTGGTGGGGTCATAGGATTCCGGCATGGACTTGTTCCGACTGCGGAAACGTGATGGTGTCCAGAAATGATCCGACTGAGTGCTCTTCATGCCATAGCAAGAACATAAAACAGGATACCGATGTGCTTGACACATGGTTCTCATCATGGCTTTGGCCATTCGGGACGATGGGGTGGCCTGGCGAGACGAAGGATTTGAAGTCGTATTATCCGACAACCGCATTGGTGACTGCATATGACATAATATTCTTCTGGGTTTCCAGAATGATAATGGCAGGGCTTGAATTCACGGGCAAGGTTCCGTTCAGAGACATATACATCACTGCTCTTGTTCGCGACAAGAAGGGCAGGAAGATGAGCAAGAGCCTTGGCAATGGAATAGATCCGTTGAAGGTCATAGAGCTTTACGGCTCTGATGCCATGAAGTTCACATTGGCGTATCAGGCGGCGCAGGGCCAGGACATTTTGATCGACATGGATTCGTTCAAGTTCGGATCCAAATTCGCGAACAAGTTGTGGAACGCCTCCAGATTCATATTGATGAATCTTGATGGGGCGGATTATGTCGATATCGAGGATATGGTTCTCAATGATTTCGATAAGTGGATACTACACAAGCTCAATGAAGCGATTGACAAGACAAGCCGCGCGTTTTCCGAATACAAGATAAACGAGGCGATGTGGGCCATTTATGATTTCTTCTGGTATGATTTCTGCGACTGGTATATAGAACTCAATAAGTCCAGCATGCAATCCGACGATCGGAGATTGAAGAACAAGACCATATCTCTTCTTCTGTATGTCTTGGACGCTTCCCTGAGGCTGATGCATCCTGTGATGCCGCTTATCACGGATGAGATATATCAGAAGCTCCCCAATTCATCGGGAACTCTTGCGAGCGGGTCGTATGCCAGGAAGATAAGCGTTCCTTCTTCTCAGGAAAGCTGCTCGAAAGTCGAAGGCATGAAGGATGTGATAAGGTCATTCAGGAATCTGAAGGTCGTATTGGGCGTCGATGCAAATTCCAAGTGCGATGGTGTGCTTGTGGCGGATGAGATGCATACAAGCGATTTTCTGGCCGCTCAAGAGGCTGTGATAAGGGAGTTTTCGGGACTTGAGTCATTCAAGATCGAATCTCAGAGGAAGGCATCGTACATTTATAGCGCGGGATCTGATTTCGTCTCTGGAATAAGAAAGCCGGATGGGTTTGATGTTTCCGGCAGGGCGGATGCCATAAGAGCTGAGATCGAATCGGCTAAGGCGGATCTTCAGAAGAGCAATCAGAAGCTTTCGAATGAGGGTTTTGTCAGCAAGGCCAAACCTGAGGCCGTGGAGAAAGAGCGGTCGAAGAAGGCGGAGTTCGAGGAAAAGATCTCAAAACTGGAAAACATACTCAAGATTCTTCAGGAGTGATAGTGGGCGGATTGTCGGCGCTGAATCGTTTTTCGCGGGTTTTCCCGCGAAAGCTCTTTTGCTTGTTGCGGTTCGCGGTTATGATCGTATTCGCTTTGGCTATGGCTCAGTTTTCTGCGGCGGCGGATGGTTCCGGCATCACTGATGATGGCTTTCGCGGTTTGATAGAAGCTGAGGCTGAGAATTTTCGGCAGGCATTCGGGTTGGATGCGCCGTTTGAGGTGTCGGGTTTCGAGCGGTCTTCGATTGGCGATTATTCCGTTTTCAAATTCGCTGTTTCCGGAAAGAATCTGAAGGTTGTGAGTTTGAATGACGTTGCGGATTTCAAAAAGGAATTGCGCAAGGTGTTTTCGGCGGAGCTTGGCAGTCTGGCTGGAGAATCTGAATCCTATGTGTATGATGCGTATAAGAACATAGTCACGGCAAAAGGGAACATGAGCGTTGCGGATCTGCTTGTCATGAGATCCTTAGACGGCACAAGAGGAACGTATATCGTCAATCAGAAGGGCTCTTTTGAAGAGGAGATGCCGGATGGGGAGAAGAAAAGGTCCGAGATTTATTTTCTCAAGCCTTTGAAGGCTTGCCATGTTTTCAACAATGCCCGGCTCGAAAGGAAAAAGCTGCATCTTATGGCTGATGTCACATACGGGCTTTCGTTTTTCAATTCCATGGGACATGTGGTGAGCGCCGGAATCAAATTCACCAAGACGTATCCGGTTTATTTGAATCTTGGTTTGGTTTACGGTTTGCGTCCGGGGGCGTTGAATGCGATTGGCATAAGGCCTGGCGTGGAATCATTTGTTAGCATGGATAGCCTTTTCGGCTCCAGAACCGGTTTGGGGATTTTCGTCGGGTTCAATTTTTCGCTTCTTTATGATTTTCAATCAATGGCAATGGCGTATGCGCCTGATGTGGAGCTTGGCATCAGGTGGTTTTTCGATTCCGAATGGGCTTTGAGCGCGGGAGCTCGCTTCGTGACGGAGTTTACAAAAAGCGCTAGCGCTTCGGGCGGGCTTTCCGGCAAGTTCGGCATATGCGCGATTGTCGGTTTCACGATGATATTATGATTTGCGGTTTCCTGATGTGTCCTTAATGTCTTTAAGGTCGTGCGGTTCGTTTTGGATCGTGGGGCGCTTCGGGAAGACCAAGCGTTTTGATTGAAGGGAGGGGCGTTTATGAGGTTGGGCATCGGAAGGAGAATATCCCTGACTAACGGGAAGAGCATAACTGTCGGTGATATGCTTGGCGAAGGCGGTCAGGGCGAGGTCTATAAGGTTACGTTGGACGGCAAGAGCTATGCTTTGAAATGGTATACAAGTCCAGATATAATCGCTAATGAAGCGTTTTACAAGAATCTCAGGAACAATATCGAGTCCGGTACGCCATCGGACAAGTTCCTGTGGCCGAAATTCCTGACTGAAAAGGCGGAGGGCAGCTTCGGATATGTTATGGATTTGCGGCCGTCCGGGTATAATGAGTTCGCGGAGTTTCTGGTTGCCAAGAAGGTGTTCTTCGATTCTCATGCGGCGCAGATTAATGCGGCTTTGAATATAACCGAGGCGTTTCGCGATCTTCATCGCAAGGGGTATTCCTACCAGGATCTCAATGATGGCAATTTCTTTATCAACGCCAAGACCGGGGACGTGCTTGTTTGCGACAATGATAATGTCGCGCCGAATGGTGAGAATCTGGGCATAAAGGGCAAAGCGAGGTATATGGCTCCGGAGATTGTCCGCAACATATCAAAGCCGGACAAGTATTCCGATTATTTCTCATTGTCGGTCATACTTTTCGAGCTGATGTTTTTCAGTCATCCGCTGGAGGGCGAAAGGCTTGTTAAGCATCCGTGCTTGACTGAGGATCTCGAGTTGCTTCTGTACGGCAAGGAACCGATTTTCATTTTTGATCCGGAGAATGCGATGAACCGTCCTGTGCAGGGCATACACAATAACGCCATAAGATATTGGAGCGTTTATCCCGAATATCTGCGGGATAAGTTCCGCAAGGCGTTTTCATATAAGGCTATGAACAGCGGCGATCTTGATGTCGCAAGGCGCGAGAGGATAATGGATAATGATTGGCGCAAGACATTCATAAGCTTGAGGAGCGGAATAATCAGGTGTCCGCGATGTTCTGAGGAGATTATGCTGAACATCGGTGCGGATACGAAATGTCCGAATCCGAAATGCGGTAATGTTATCGGAAAAACTCATTCGCTTTCATTCATGGGCGGCAAATACAGGATTCCCGTCTATCCTGGGATTGAAGTGCTCGGATGCATGACGGATGACATGTGTGATGATAGAATGAAACGCACGGGTTACATATCGACTCATCCGCAAAAGCCGGGGGTGCTTGGGATAAGAAACGATAGCAGCATGCCGTGGACGGTTAAGCTCAAGGACGGAACGGTAAAGCCGTTGGAACCCGGCAAGAGCATTTCTTTTGGCGTGATAAGTGAGATTTCATTCAAGCAGGGTTGTTCTGCTGATGTCATAGATTGAGGGAGGTGGCTGAAATGCTAAAACCAGAAGGCATAGTTAGAAGGAAAATGGTGCTGTTCTTCATAGTCGATACGTCGGGTAGCATGTGGGGGACGAAGATACAGGCGGTGAATCAGGCGGTTTGCGAGGTTTTGCCGGAGCTTCAGAAGATGTCGGACGGCAATGCCGATGCGCTTTTGCAGGTGGCTGTATTGGGTTTTGATAATGCCGCATATTGGCTGACGGCGGAGCCGCAGAACGTGGATGCGTTCTTTTGGAAGGATCTTGAGGCGAACGGAGGAACGAATTTGGGTGATGCCCTGTTCAAGCTCAATGAGAAGCTTTCAAAGGACGGATTCATGGGGCATGCTTCCGGAGCGTTTGCGCCAGCGCTTTTTCTGATGTCGGATGGATGTCCGAATGATGATTCCTACAAGAAGGAACTGGAGAAGTTGCGGAACAACAATTGGTTCAAGAAAGCCATTAAGGTGGCTTGTGCTATTGGCGATGATGCCGGTTGCAGCGTTTTGGAGGAATTCACCGGGACTCCGGAAACCATACTGACAGTACATACGCCTGAGGCTTTGAAGAAGGTCATTCGTTTTGTGAGCGTCACATCCTCGCAGATCGGTTCGCAGTCGGCTCATGTGGGTAACAGACAGATTGATGCCGTCGAGTCCAAGCAGGATTCGATGATAGGAGCATTGCAGGCTTCTTCCGATCAGTTTACGGATGATTCTGATGCTGATGAGTGGTGATTTCTGATGGAAGGCTACAAGGCGTTTGCGGCTACGGTTAGAGGCTACAGCCATGAGGTCAAGGGCATTGTATGTCAGGACAGCTCTTTTTGCTATGAGGGAGTGAATTACGCATTGGCAACCGTTTGCGATGGCCATGGTGGTGAGAAGTACTTCAGGTCTGATAGGGGCAGCAGGTTTGCGGCCGAGGAGTTTGATCAGTGCGTGTTTGATTTCATATCTGATGCGCATGCTTGGCATCTTGTTGACGCTTTGGCGAATTCGGGTGGTCAAGGATATTCCACCGTGCTAAAGGAATTTGATACGGCTTTTGATCAGCTTGTCAGGAATTTCATTTTCAGATGGAGGGAAAGGGTTTGCGAAGATTTCAAATCCCATCCTTTTGAAGATTATGAGATGAAAAGGGTTGATGACGCATCAAAGCGGGCGTATCTTGACGGAAAGCATATCCATTCAGCTTATGGCACGACTTTTCTTGGCGTCTGCATGACGCATGGAGTGTGTTTCGGGTTTCAGATAGGCGATGGGGATTTGTTCGGAATTGATGCGTCAGGAGCGTTTTTCAGGCTTGTCGAGGACGATCCGAAAATCAAAGGCAATATGACGACTTCGCTTTGTGGGGATAGTGCGTTTTCCGATGCGAGGAAGTTTGTCAGAATACATGCTGATTCCGGTTTTCCTGTTGCTGTATTCGCATCAACGGATGGTGTTATAAACAGCTTTTCGGAAGAGAGCAATCTGCATGATTTCTACAGGCAGATTTTGCTGGAGATGACGCAAGGCGGTGATATCTCAAAAGAACTCGCATCGGTGTTGCCGGGTTTGTCCAAGTACGGTTCAAGGGATGACGTATCGGTTGCCGGTGTGGTGAATGTCGGTTTTTTGAAATCTGGAACGTGGACTTTCAAGCAGGCTGCTGTGGCGGCGGATGAGTCGAATGGTTCGCGATTGAACGGTTAGGAGTCATAAGGTGTCAAAGGAATTGGTTGAAATACTGAACGAGCTCGTCTCGAAGCTCGGCGAGGACTGCCTGAACAATGCAAGCACGCACCGGTATGTGGACGATTACGCGCCGAAGTCCGATGCTGGCGCGAGGAGGAAGATAAAGGCGGCGCTGAAATCCGGCATATTCGCGGATTTCTATTCTGCCGCCGATATAGCACCGTCCGCATCCAAGCTGTCTGAGGAGCTGTTCTGGAAGGAGGATGTCGCATCGGATGTCGCCCTGTCGTTCGCTGAGGCTCTCGGCATTGATGTGAGCGGCTTCCGCGCCACCGCTGGCCCCGCTTCGTCGGCTCGCCGGCCGCAGGCGGCTTCTCATGGCAACGCCAATGCGAACGCCCGCCAGTCGGCGCCTGCTAAAATGCCGCCGGACTTCATCTACGTGGAGTGTCGTCCGATGAGGCTCGGCAGCAAGGGCTTCTATATTTGCGATCATCCGGTCACGCAGGGCGAGTATTTCAGGATAATGGGGACGAACCCGTCTGGATCTGGATTTTCCGGAAAGGACAATCCGGTGGAAACGGTCAGCTGGTATGATTGCATAGAGTACTGCAATTTGCGTTCAAAGAGCGAGGGGCTGGAAGAGTGCTACAGTGGCAGCGGCGATAATGTGGAGTGCGACTTTACAAAGAACGGCTACCGCCTGCCGACAGAGTCCGAATGGGAATGGGCTGCCAGGGGCGGATTCAAAAGCGGTGGTTTCGAATATGCAGGTTCGGATAATATAGACGATGTAGCGTGGTATAGGAGGAATTTAGGCCAAACAACACACCCTGTCAAACAGAAGCAACCAAACGAACTTGGCCTCTACGACATGTCTGGCAACGTTTGGGAGTGGTGCTGGGACTGGTACGATGGAACAGGCATCAGGCCGCCTTACGGATCAGCCTCCGGCTCGTACCGCATCTTCCGCGGCGGCGGCTGGAGCAGCAATGCCGACATCTGCTCCGTGTCGTACCGGCACTACGGCTCCCCGTCGATCACGCACGGCGACCTAGGCTTCCGGCTTGCTCGCTCCGCCAAGGACTAGCAGGACAGGCATGGCAAGTAGACGGGGAGGCTGCGCGGGCGCAGTCTCCAAAGGCAGGCGGCGGGCCGCCTGCCGAAAGGAGAATTGATTTCAAGAGGATGTGGAGCTTGTTCCGGCATGAAGGAAGGAATCTAAAAAATTGACTATGTTAGAAAATTTGATTGACAGGACAAAATCACGGAGCTGGAGAGGTGGCGCAGAGGCACGCTTTGGGGTGGAGAGAGCCTAATGCAGGATAAGGCTTCGTGCCTGTCCAAATGGCTTTTCGGCACAAAACGCGCATATGCGCCGCATATCCGGTGATTGGGTATGGCAGAATAAATGTATTCGGACATAGCCAAAACTTTTATTATTGATCGGAGAATTAGATTATGAGATTTGAGGACATAAGCGGTTTCGTGGATGATGTCAGAAAGCGTGAGGGCGATATCGAAGCCATCTGCCGGAGAATCAGTGATAAGGAGAGCGAAGCCGAATCGAACGGAACCGAACTGAAGCAGAGGATGAAGGATGCGGTCGCTGGTTTCAAGTCATCTGCTTCTGGTTATTATCAGGTTGCCGGTGAGTTCTATAAGAACAGGTTGCGTGTCGAATTGCATAAAAACAAGATTGTGAAAGATGTTTTCACGGCCTGCAGAATAGTGGCCGATGACAATCAGATGCAGGAATCAGCTTTGCGGAATATGGACTCTGAGGTGAGTCGTAGAAAGGATGAGATGTCTGGAATCCTGAAAGAGATTGCCGATACCGATAAGGAGTTTCAGAATACGCTTGCTAGTGATCGCAACGAACTTGATAACTGCCGCAGAGAGTTGCTTGATATGCTTGAGAAGGCTTCGAAAGGAGTTGATGGGAAATCGTCTCAGGTCGGAGATGTCATGCGGATCGGAAAGCTTTCATTGGATTTGGGCGGACTCAAGGAATCCGCCGGACTTCTGAATAGCAGTTCTTTTGATTTTCCATTGGAAATAGATTTGCTGAAAAGCATAAAGTATACTTTTGCAAGTGATGAGCTTTCTGTCATGACAGGCGATGAGTATTCCAGAAGCGAGAAGAGGATTTCCTACTACGAAAATGTGATAATAGGATTCCTCACTTCAATATTGAAATCGTTTCCTTCCAAATCACTCAAGGTCGGATTCTATGGAAGCGACATGGATTCCATGCCGAATCTGCAAGCCTGCATAGATGCTCTGGAAAAGCATGGTCTCGTGATAAGCAAGCGCAAAGAAGTGCCTTTGTCCAGTATACTGTCGGATTGCGACGATAAGATTTCGGAGATACGAAAGAAATGCTTGGATGCGGGTGTCAGGGACCTGAAATGCCTGTATGATAATGGAATGAGGGCCGAGCCTTTCCAGCTGCTTGTCATGTATAATGTCCTGCATGCCATGAGAAAGGAGGAATATGAGAAACTCAGGAGCTGTCTGACAAATTCCAGGTTCGGTTTTTTCTGCCTGTGGCTCGATGATTTCTCAGGGGTTTTTTCCGAACAAGAAGATTCGCATCGGATTGATCGTGACGCCGTAGGGATAATATCCAATATCAATTCGTCTCAGTTTTTTTGGGAAGCGAACGATTTGAAGGTTTCTTTTGGCGATTTGGTATCGTATCGGTTCAAGGAATACGGAGATGAGGACAATCAGAAGCTCTATGACAGATTCAACAAGCACATCGAGAATGTCGTTTCTGATCAGGTCTTCTATGAGAACATAGGATTCGGAATCGAAAATCCGGACAAGTCCGACTACTATTCCATAACCGTTCCGATAGGAGATTATCAGCCTGGACGGTGCAACATGGTTTTTTCCGTTCGGGAAGGCACGATGTCGAATCTCATTGTCGGATCCCCCGGAACCGGAAAATCCAAGCTCATAGATTCGATCATAATGAACGCATCCATGAAGTATTCTCCGAATGATGTGGTCTTCAGGCTTTTGGATTTCAAGGAAGGGCTCGGTTCGTCTGCGTATAAGGACTACAGGATTCCTCATGTGGAAATGATTTCCGAGCATAATGATGAATACGAGGCTCAGAGCGTTTTAGGCGGCATAGTAGAAGAGAATACGAAAAGGGCTGGATTGTTTGAGGGGCGCAGCGTTAGGGATATAGCAGAATACAACAAGCTGGCGGATAAGACCGGTGAGTTTTCCAGGTTGCCTAGGCTGATAGCCATAATCGACGAGTGTCAGGTTCTGTTCAGAGATGACAAGCTTGTGCGCATATGCGAGGATATTGCTAGGCGCGGAAGATCGCAGGGCATACATCTGGTTTTCTCCACACAGGCGATCAGCTCCGATATGTCAAGCGTGATGAAATTCGTGGACGGCGTTTATTGCTTCTATGTGAATGAAGACACAGCAAGCCGCCTTTTGAAGCGCAACGCTTCGAAAATCAATGAGGTGCCGAAAGGCTCGTATATGGCGCTCTATACCAACGATAACGGGAATTCCTGCAGGAAATTGAAAGTGGCTTACGACAACGGCGATCCGGAAGGCTATGCGAAACGGATTCGTGAAAAATGGTCGGATTTTCCGCAGAGGCTGAAAGTGACAGGAGACAAGACACCGATCAGGATAGGCTTTGCCGAGCTGATGTCGGAATATTCGTCTCAAACTTCGCCGCGCAATGTGCGGATTGGTGAGAATTTCAGCAATTTCCTTCCCGCACGCATTTCTTTCGAGAAAAGGAATTTCCCTGTTTTCATTTATGACAAGGATGATATGCCGACATCCGCATCGGTTTTGGCGAATTTCGCTTGTTTTGCCAAAGTGAATGGCTATGACATCATAGCCGTAGATGGTTCTGTAAGCCGCGGTTTCGGCGGAGTTCTGGAAAAGAATTCGATTGGATGGAGTGCTGGTTTGCTCTTTTGCGAGGTTTTGGAGAAAGTGAAAGGCTTAAGAGAGTCTAGAGCGGCAGAGGCTGATGCCGGTCGAAGCGATTTCGCGCCCGTCGTGTTCCTCGTAAATGAAATAAACGCCATTGGCAGTTTTCTGAAAAACACTGCTCCTTCTGTGGACAACGGCACGATCGAAAACAAGAAGAAAGAGACTATCGGCATTGATTTTGATTTCAATCAGTTCGCGCATGGCTCGCATGCGCACGATGAGAAGAACTCGGGCAAATTTCTGAAATTGAAGCCGAGGGATGATTTTTTCACCCTTGCGTCAAGCGCGGCGCGATATGGAATATACATGGTGTTTTCCGTAAGCAATTTGAATGAGAGGGATGATTCGGGCGCGAAGATTTTCGCATCTGCGAACAGCATAAGGGAGTGTCCGGTCAAGATTATTTGCGAAAATGATGATTCCGTGTCGCAGAAGATGAACAATTCTTTTAAGGAGTCGATGATGAGGGGTTGCGGCGATGGAGTGTTCCTGTTTTACGAGAATGACAGCAACAGCAGGGTGAAATGCCTTATGGTGGAAGGTGCGAATGGAAACGCTTGAGATATCGCAGACGCTGAATGATGTGGCTTCGCAGATGACGGAGGCGTATTCCTGCTTGTGCAGGCGTTTGGGCAATCAGGAATGGGATGATGCGGTTCATGACAGGCTCGTAGGGTATGTCAAGGGGAAATATAGGGCGAAGATGGATTCGTTGAATTGCAATCTGGAAAGCCTGCGTTCGGTTCTTTCGGGTTTGAACCGCTTGTCTTCCGAGACAGAGGAACTTGAATGTGATATTGATAGGCTGTGCAATGATTTTGAAAGGAGATGAACAGCATGAGGATAAATACGGAAATAGACAGCTATGATGTGAGATCGCTTGAAGCTTTGAAGGATTATGCGTCTCGGATCGTGGGTGAGATTTCTTCCATGAATGAGGCGTCGGCTGCCATGCAGATGCATATCTCTGCGGTTGCGGATGAATTCACTTCGATAAACTACGACAGGATATCCGGGGTTTACGATGATTTGAAGGTGAAGCTTGCTTCAGCGGGTGAGGAGATGAGCGATTTCAAGCGTTCGATAGACGAGTTCATCGATAAGCTTGAGCGGATTTGGTCATGACAAAGCGTGCGCCGGATAGGTTTTGCACGCTTGGATTCGAACAATCGGAGGTATTATGGATAGCGGAAAATCAAGCAAAGAAGTGGTTGAAAGGCTCATAAGGAATTTGAATGCTTATTGCGAATACATGAGCGATAAGATGGATGGCATTACGAAAGCGACGGAAGATTTGGGAAATTGGTGGAAAGACGCCCAATATGCTCAGGTCGAGTCGCTCATGACGGATTTGTGCAATCAGATGCGCAAGGACATTCAGGTCTTGAGGGATGCTTCCGATGGTTTGCAGGAAAAAGTGAACATGTATTGATGGGGCGGCCATGGACATGCATATAGAAGACAGCGACTGCATTTCGGAATATTCGCATAGGTTGAAAAAGGAGTTGGAAACAATCCGCGAGGGTAGTGATGCGATGCGTGAATACATTGAGAGGTTGGAGGAAGAATTCAGCACTGTGAATTACGAAAGAATACGCGAATGCTTCAACTTTTTCATGGGCAACATGGCGATTTTCGGCATGAATATCGAAGCTTTGTGCAGGCGTCTGGACGAACTGTCGAACGATAGCGGTTTGCTGATGGAATATGCGAAAATTGCTTTCGAGAAGTTTTAGGAGCGTCTTTGGCAAAGAATTGGATTTGATAAGGAAGGAGGGGCTGGACTATGGTCGATTTGGCTGCGGAAGCTGAGAAGCTTTGCTGCGAGCGGTTAGGTGAGATCGAGTCGCTGTGTAATGAATATTCGGATAGTTGCTGCAAGCATGAGGCGGATATTTCAAATGCATGTGAGGCTTTTGAGAAAATACGCAATAAGATCAATGCGTCGAAATATAGCAAATCGTTGGTGAGCTTGATAAAGGAACTGGAGGAGAAGGGTGACGATGAGTTTGCCGTTTCCTTTGGCGACAAGAAGGCTGCCAGAGCCGCGGAAGGGCTTGTGGAGAGCGTATACTATGGCATTGATTCGCTGGATGTCATGGAGATACCTGATGAAGCCAACGTGATGTCGTCCAATGGGAGGCAGTTCGGCTCCTTCATTTTCATGGGCATCGCCTGCGACTATGTTCGCATAAGAAGCTATGTTAAATCTAAAATAGCGGATTTGGAATCATGCCTTCAAAAAGAGAAGGATTATTTTACTGCGCGGGCATATGATCTCTTGACGGATTACGATTATAAGGTATCACGACTCGCAGGCGAAGCGGAGGCCCGTGAAGTCACTGATTCTCTCATCGGGATGGAAGAATATGAATAGCATATCAGTAGTCAACAATAATCCTGACATAATCGACAAGGAAGGGTGTGATGATGTGAAATTGCTGCTTGGACTCGATTGTACCGAACGGGCATTGCCCGCTGATGTCCTTAAGGCGGCATTCGATTCGCGTGTCAGCGAGGAACTGGCTCTTGTCAACTCCAAAGCCTTCGCAGAGATCGAACGTCAATTGCTCGCACAGCTTGAAGATACGAGGGACAGCTATGAATGCCGGATCGCCGACCTGAACGAGCAGCATGCCGCAGAACTTTCTGACTTGAACAGCAAACGCGCTTCCGAACTCGATGACCTCGACAAGAAGTGCAAGCGGAAGGTGGCTGATTTGAGCGAGAAGCATGTTTCCGAGCTTGCTAGCACTAGGGATAGTTATGAACGCCGGATCGCCGACCTGAACGAGCAACATGCCGTAGAGCTTGCCGACGTCAAAGATGGCTGCGAACGCCGGATCGCCGACTTGAACAGCAAACACGCTTCCGAACTCGCCGACCTCGATAAGAAGCACAAGCGCAAGATGGCTGATTTGGATAGCAAGCATACTTCGGAGCTTGATGAACTTAAAGCGAAGCTGGAAAGCTATGTATATCAACTGTCCGATCAGAGCAAGCGTCATGCTTCCGAACTTGATGACCTCGATAAGGAGTGCAAGAAAAAGATAAATGATTTGAGGCTCAAGAATAAGAGGGAGAGGGCTGATGCTGAGTGTCTTTTTCAAAAGGTGATTGCAGATGGCAATATGGAGAAGCAGCAGCTTGAAAAGAAGGCTATATATCTCACAGATGCATTGTTAGTATTCATAGTCCTCACCGTTATATTTGTGATTCTTTATTTTGTATGAGGCGCTTAAAGCGGTTTGATAATGAGTTATTTTGCGAAAATAAGCTTGTCGGATATTGAGGAATCCCAAGAGGCGTTGAGAGCATTTGATGACACGAGACAGGATATGTCTGTCAAGGTGAGGGATGCTTATGCCAGAATTCGCGACATGATAGATGATTGGCGGAAACGGGCTGATGATGGCGTTGAAAGGTGTGCCGGTTTGTCGGAATCGGTCAGCAGCAGGATATCGGAACTTTCTGACGAGCTGTCTGATGCTGAACAGGAACTTGAATCGACATCGGAGACATTCATCAAGAAGAGTGGCAAAGAGGTTCCTAATCCTGATTATGTTCGTCTTGAAAAAAAGATACGGTATATCCAGAACAAAATAAGCCGGCTTGAAAGTTTTGCGCGCAGAGTGGCGACCATGTCGGATGAATCGAATGAACTGGCTACGCGCTGGTCCGATTTGCAGGCGAGGCTCGATGCGGTGTTCGATGATGAGATGGCCAGATCTCAAGGTAATCTGCGCATTGAATGGGTTCATATCGAATCCGACATATTGAAGAAAGTTTATGAGATCGTAGAAAAATACATGTCGCTTAAGTTCGACATTTTGCCGGCTGCATCGTTTCGGGACAATTTCTTTTCATCCGGCTTTCACCGCACCGAATACGAGAAGGATGACTTCGGTACGGAGATTTTCGATGAGGATGGCTGGCATAAACCGAATCAGGCTTACACTCTCAATGGGTTCAAATACAAAACCGATCATTTGGGAAGAATCGTGAGTGCGAGTGGAATAGCGGCTCTTAGCAATCCGATAGAAAGAGAAAGAAGCCGTTATAATGACAAGGTCAGGGTTGCTGGAGGAGATTGGGAAGAAGGGAAAGATTCGTATGGCCATTTGATTGCCCGTCAATTCGGCGGTGCCGATTCTTTTGCTAATATGGTTGCTCAGGCTGGCAATACCGTCAATCAAGGGGAATATTTTAAATTCGAAGAGTATGTTGCGGCTAAGGTGAAATCCGGTTTGGATGTGAAGATGACCGTATCGGTGCTGTACAAAGGCGATTCCAACAGGCCGTATGCTTTCGTCACGAAATGCGAATATTCTGGTGGAGATCCGTATGTCAGGTTCATCTGCAACACGTGAAACGAACGAAAAAGGCGTCTGGTTTTTTTGGAGGTTTTATGGATGATAAGGTTTTTGGTGATTTGGCGAAGTGCCTTTTGAAGGTGCTACCTGAAAAATGGGAAAAGGTTGCTTTGTATTATCGCGCTGATAAGGATGTGTTCGATCTCAACTTTTATGTTTGGGTTGGCGGCATTTCCTATAATTGCTTTGGAATGGGGGACAAGTTCGGCATCAGCGAGGGCAGTGTTTATTCAGTTTTCTTTGAAATCCATGAAGGGCTTTCGGCGTATCACGAACAGGAAAAGTGGTATGCTATGACGTTTCTGCTCTGGAACGATGGCAATTTGAAAGTCGAATACCAATATGATGATCATAGTGATAGCACATTCGAATATTGGGAGACATGGAAGCTGAGGTATGTCAATAACGGGCTGCAAGCGAAAGCAGATGGTTTGAAGAAGCTTTTTGCAGAATATGAGTCTCCGGCCGATTTCAAGGACTTTCCCATAGATGAGCATATTACGCTGAAGTTCGACGAGGACAAAGGCACGTTTTTCTTCGCAAACAGCGAAAACAATATAAGGGCCGCCGAGAAGAAAACGTTGAGGGAAACTCTTCAGGAGGTGGGCATCGTGCCGAAGGACGAATTGCCAGCCGGTCAAGGCGATGATGGTGCGCTTCCTGAGTAGGGGTAGTGTAAAAAAAGACAATTAGGGTAACGAAGGGGCACCTTTGAGTGAATTAGAAGAAATATTGAAATTGCTGGTATCTAGGCTTGGTGATGATTGCTTGAGCAAGTCAAGTATTTACAAGTATGTGGATGATTATGCGCCGAAGGCGGATAAGGTCGTCAGAACACGTGTTAAGACGGCTTTGATGTCCGGCATATTTGCGAATTTCAAATCCGGGAGCGATTTTTCTGAAGCGGTCGGCAGGATCCGAAACGAATTGCTTTGGCCCGAGGATTATGCAAATGAGATGACACATGCGTTCGCTTCTGCAATGGGCATTGAGGTCTCTATGGAAGAATCGCAAGAAATTCCTGGGGAGAAACTGCAAGAAACGAAGCAGACGCAATGTGATCAGACTGGGAGCCCGCAGCATGTGAACGCATCTTCAAATATAACACCTCAGCAAAGATCCAATGTGAATTCACAAAGTCAGCCAACACGGCAGTCGGCAAGCAGTTCGCAACAGACAACATCTTTTGCTAACGCCAATTACAGCAGATCTTCCAATCGGGGACGATATTCGGAAGACTGCTCTCCGCTAGGGATTATGATCGGAATAGTCATTAATGCTGCGGTAGCATGTCTGACGGCTTGTATAATGACTCGAAGCTATATAGGAGATGTGTATTTGATTGCTGCTGCGAATTCGGTCTTGCTGTATGTCTGTGGGATGATAGCCGTGTCTCGTGAAAGAACCAAGGTGCTGTTTTGCATTGTTGCAACGGTAATAAACTCTGTCCTGCTATACTGGACTGTCAAGATAGGCATGGACAGGGGACAAATGGCATTCGGCGTCTTCATCTTGGCGTATTTTCATTTGGTGATGTTGCTGATTGCTTGTCTGGTGCATTATAGAGATGAAGAAGCCGGAGCGGGGGTTTCTGATTTCATTCGGTTTCCTTGCTGTGTGTTCGCTTTTGCCTCTGCTTTTTCCGTTGGATGTTGTTTCCGAGGTAGGAAATGGTTTCAGCATTGCAAAGTATGTGATTATACAGCTGGTATCTTCATTGGCTTTGGCTGCAATTTGTTTCTTTTGGACGGATGATGATTGTGAATTGGGCAAACTGTTCATCACTAGTCTTGTATCTGGTGCGGTCGTGCTTTTTTTATGTTCGATGGGACGGTTTTTGTGGCCTGATGCCTCGCGAGTATGGATATGGTTTGCAATGGTTTTGGGAGTTGTTAAAGCCATTGTCCCATTGTCTTGTTTAGTACAAGATTTAGTATAAGCCGTTTGAAATAGTGGGTGGGTTATGTCGAAGGGTTTGGTTGATATTTTGAATGCGCTGATTGCAGTAAAGGGCGTGGGCTGCCTGAACAGACCGGACAGCTGGAGATTGGTGTCCGATTATGCGCCGCAGGCGGATGAGGCTGACAAGCGCAAGGCGGTCATGGCGCTGAAGTCCGGCGCGTTTAGGGAGTTCTTCGTGGCGAGCGATGCGGCGGATGCCGCGGCCCGGCTGAAGAGGGAGACTTTCTGGGGCGACGATCTGGCGTGGGATGTCGTCCTGTCGTTCGCCGAAGCCATGGGCATGGACGCTTTGCCAACTGCAGCCGAGGCGCTGATCTCCGGCGACGGTGGGCGCAATGCGGAGATTGTCAAAAATACTGATGCGGAGGAGCCGCCAGTGTTCGTGAGATACGGCTTGGACGCGCGGCGTAGGCGGGCGAACGTCGCCAGGAGGGTCATCAGGAGGGCTATTGTCGTCATGATGGTTCTGGCCGCTTTCGCTGCCGCTGCCCTGGCCTGCTACGCGTTCAGGGCTCCGCTGATGCTCCGCTGCGCCGACATGTTGCGGAGTGGCCGCATCCTCCCGCGTGATCTTGCGAGGGCGCTTCTGTGGTACACACGCGCGGCCGATGCCGGAAGCGCCGAAGCGATGACGGCGGCCGGAAAGATGTTCGAGGTGGGCGACGGCGTCCCGCAGGACTACGCCGAGGCCATGAAGTGGTACAGTAAGGCGGCCGATGCCGGAGAAGCCGTCGCAATGTACAGGATCGTAAGGCTTTTTCTCTATGGGCTGGGCGTCGCGCAGGATGAGGACGAGGCGGCGGCATGGTATGCGAAGGCCGTCGCCGCCGGACTCGACCCCGCCGAGGCGGATGCGGAGGACGCATTCCGCATAGGGCTTTTATACTATCGCGGCGAAGGGGGTTTACAGGATTATGTCATGGCGCTAGAGTGGTATAGTAGGGCCGCAGATATGGGGAATTTCGACGCTATGCGCGAGCTCGCCATGATGTATGCCGAGGGCGAGGGCGTGGAAAGGAATTGGTCTGAAGCAGTGAGATGGTTTGTAAAGTGTTTGGAGGATGAGATGGTAATGGTTGAAGGAGGCTCTTTTACCATGGGCGGATCCAGTTCGGTTAATAGGGTTGAGGTGTTGCTTGATGATTTCATGATCGCGGAGACTGAGGTCACGCAGGCGCTCTACGAGTCAGTCATGGGCAAGAACCCCTCTCATTTCAAAGGTGCGCGGAGGCCTGCCGAGTGCATCTCATGGTATGATGCTGTCGAGTTCTGCAACAAACTGTCTGAAGCGAGCGGTCTTGAGAAGTGCTACAGCGGAAGCGGAAATAACATCATATGTGATTTCTCGAAGAACGGCTACCGCCTGCCGACCAAGGCTGAGTGGGAATATGCAGCGAGGGCCGGCGTCAAATCAAAAGGCTTCAAGTATTCCGGCTCGAATGACATAGGCGAGGTGGCATGGTATTGGGATAATTCGGATAAGCAGACGCATCCCGTCAAGTCCAAGAAGCCCAATGAGATCGGCTTGTATGATATGTCCGGTAATGTCTGGGAATGGTGCTGGGATTTGTATTCGTCCTCCGGCTGGTACCGTGTCTACCGCGGCGGCGGCTGGGGCTCCTACGCCGGCTACGCCGACCGCTGCTCCGTGTCGAGCCTAGATTGCTACTACCCGTCGCGCTCGTACGACGACCTGGGCTTCCGGCTTGCTCGCTCCGCCAAGGACTAGCAGGGCAGGCATGGCAGGGAGGCGGGGAGGCCGCGCGGGCGCAGCCTCAAAGGGCAGGCGGCGGGTCGCCTGCCGGCAAGCGGTTGGTGACAAATCCGCATTTTTCCTCGTATGTATGATAGGCGCATGAAACGGATTTTTGATTTTAATGTGCCTGTTTGAAAAACCAGGGGGATGCGTGTATATTAAAATGAGGTTTTTCTCAAAATTCCTTTCTTCATGCTGCTCGCTCTTCCGAACCATGACGTGAATCCGATTGATTCTCCTCTAAAACACGCCCATACACACAGTATGCGCGGTTTTTTCGGAGAACGCCCTGATTCGGAATAGACTTCGCACCATCTTGGAATCAATTTTGAAAAAACCTCTGGGAAAGAGCGGTGAAGACGACAAGGCGGCGGTTTCCGGCAACATCGTCATCGACGAGGAGTTCAGGCGGAAGTTCGCCGACTATTGTCTTATGGACGATCTGTACATGTCGGTGTTCTTCAAGGACGACACGGCAAGCGCGCAGTGCGTTCTGAGGATCATACTGGAGAAGCCCGACTTGCGTGTTGAATCTGTGAGGGTTCAGGAAGAGCTGTTCTCCTCGACCGGAAGGCGCGCGGTGCTGGACGTGGTGGCGACCGACGGCGCCGGAACGGTCTACGACATAGAGGTGCAGAGGGCGGACTCCGGAGCGGATCCGCTGAGGGCTAGGTACTATTCGAGCCTTTTGGACGCCAATATGCTGCCTGCAGGCGCTGACTACGGTGAGTTGAGGGAGAAGTATGTGATCTTCATAACCGAGTCGGACGTGTTCGGCCGTGGCTTGCCATCCTACCGCTTCAGCAGGACGCTGGATGGCGACGGGATGCGCCTCGGCGACGGCGACCACATAATCTACGTCAACGGCGCGTGCCGCGATGCCGGAACCGCATTGGGCAGGCTCATGCAGGACTTCTTCTGCAGGAGCGCCAGCGGCATGCATTATGACGAATTGAGGAATCGGACGAG
>CADBSO010000075.1 GCA_902797395.1 uncultured Spirochaetales bacterium | reverse complement strand
TTTATTTTCTGAATATTCAGATTTTGGAATACGCCTAGATATCCCCATTAGAATTTTTAATAGAGGGTTGTTTATAGCCTCTGAGCACTGATAGCAGAAGCAGACTAGATTTTCTGCGGTTTGTGCAAAACTACCAGAATCTACTTCTTTATAAGTTTCAGAAGTTTCTAAACTTGTATTTTCGTCATACCGTTCATTTACGGATTGAACATTTAAAGCATACAGC
Organism: uncultured Spirochaetales bacterium; assembly: GCA_902797395.1. Taxonomy (GTDB): domain Bacteria; phylum Spirochaetota; class Spirochaetia; order Sphaerochaetales; family Sphaerochaetaceae; genus UBA9848. The sequence goes on along the minus strand of CADBSO010000075.1, from coordinate 6,105 downwards.
TCTTTGAAAAGCACATCAGACTTTTTGTTCTTAAAAAGCTCTCTGTCCGCTTCTTTCATATACTTGTTAAATTGGCCAGTCTTTATAGCTCTAGTCAAATCCATAATAAGCCGTGTAGAACATACAAAGCAATTCATAACACATACCTCCATATCGTCGTGTTTTTGTTTGATAAATAAATTATGCCGTGTTTCTAAAGTTTTGCGAGTGGGGTTTTAGAAAAAAATAAAAAAATTAGAATTTTTCTTAGGTCAGTTAACTATATTGTTTTCATAGTCGAACCGTTTTATTTTTGGGTTTTGAAAAACCTCTAAAGAAAACAGTGAGGGAGATTGCAGAGGAATCTGAGTTTGAAGCCGTAAAAAGCACTGAGACTAAGAAAAAAGAGGACGAGAAGGGCAATATTGAAAATTCTATTAGGGATCATCTTAAAGGTTTCGCCAGAATGATTCCTTCTTTTCTCATGGCTTGTGGTGACGACAATACGACACTAGAGACCTTTGACAGTATAATACCTGATAATGTTTTTCAAGATATTACAAGCATAAGCCTTGAAGAATTCAGATTTCTTATGGATGGTGGCGATTATGAGGAATTCCACCGCAGAGGATAAATCAGATCTTTACACCGAAAAATATCGTCAAAAGGCTCTATCGTTCCAAACATATGTTGCAGTTGTTCCATGGTAGGACAGAACATCTCAAGCACATTTTTGAAAATTTGGTAGGAGGGAATGAAAACAAAGACAGGTTTGTCACCGACAAATCCTGTTGGCTTGTTCTGGCGCCGAACTCGTAATGAATGGGATAATGAGGTTTTTTCAAAACCCCTCCCTTCATGCTGTTTGCTCTTTTGAATCATGGCATAAATCCCGTGGATTCTTCTTAGAAACTCCCAAATACATACAGTATTTGCGGTTTTCTCGAAGAACGCCCTGATTCAAAATAGTCTTCGCATCATTTTGAAATGAGTTTTGAAAAACCTCGAATAATCAAATGGGTTTTATGTGGCTTTTTCGTTCTATACACTGGAGAGTTGGCATGGGGTTCCAAAATGCCGACGAGTATGCCACACTGATTAGAAGTGGCTCATAAGAAGCGGTTTGTTTGCTTTTGGGATGGCGATTTCGTGATTTTAATAATGGAATTTGATAGAATATTGCAATTGGGCAAGATAGTGCACGGATTTTATTTGGGTATTGGCATGAAAACAAGAAAGCCCGCATGCGTTCGGATAGGAAGATTGGAGGAATGAATTTGAAAACGATTATTGCAAATGCAAGCCCCCGTAGGAACTGGAATGCGGCGCAGCTTTTGAAAGAAGTGCAAAAAGGCGCAGAATCAAAAGGTCAGGAAGCAGAGTATATGGATTTATATGATTTGAGTTTCAGCGGGTGCAGAAGCTGTCTTGCCTGCAAGCGCAAAGGAATAGCGGAACCATGCAAATGCTATTGGAAAGACGAGCTTGCTCCGGTGTTGGAGAAGATATTGGCATCTGACAGGCTTATAACCGGGACGCCGATATATTACAGTGAGCCATCAGGAGGCTTCAGATGCTTTTTGGAGCGCCTGACATTTCCTGCGATGTCTTATAATGATTACACCAGCGTATTCAAAGGGCATGTGGATGTTGATGTTTTCCTGACAATGAATGCGCCTTTGGATTACTACAAAAAGGCATACGAGAGCAATTTCAAGGAATATTTCGCTCCATTGAGGTTTTTGGACGGCAAAATAAAATGAACAAGAGGAAAAAAGTTCGTGATTGATTTGGATGGATTTGAAAATGACGTGGTGCTGCACGGATATTTTATTGACAGTGATGGAACCTGCAAGATTGCTCAACTGTGGTATGACAAGTATTCGGATAATCCTTGCGAAATAGACGATGAATACGGAAAAGTTGTTGTGCCGAAAAAATATGGCTTCGGAAACACTGATTTTTATTTTGACGCAAGTGATCAGAAAAGCGCAGCAACCGAACTTGGACTTGGCGAGGGGATTCTGACGAATGGTGTGATAGACATAGGCAAATGCCACGAAAAAGGCATTGCGATATTGCCGTTCCGCATAGACAAATTGGAGTTCGACCGTATCGGTTTGTCGCCCGCTGAAAGCTTTGATGCGGGGGAAAATATGGGCTTTATGTTCGTTGCGGAAGAAGTCTGGAAGGGCGAGTTGGGTTTTGACAGCATAATGTGCGTAGAGGAAAATTTCAAATGGAAATTGAAATGGCTGCAGGCTTTCTGCAACGGCGAAACATACGAGTTGACCATATCTGAAATCGTGGAGAAAGGAAAGGCTTGCAATGAAGACATGATGACCGTGACGGAGAGCGGAGATTCAATCTGCATTAGGAATGTCGACCGCTACAGCGATATCTATCTTATTGAATACAGTGGCAGCGATGCTGAAATTCTGATAAGAATTCTGAGGGACAACGGCTACGGACCACCTGACGATAAAGTGTATTTGGACTGGGAGACAATGCGTTCTGTCGTCGTTCAAAAAGAAACAAATTAAAGACATCGATTAAAAAATCGGATTCTGTTATAATCGGATTCATGGAATTGGATTTGAATGAAGTTTATGATTTCTTGAAAAAATGCGGAACATATTATCTTGCGACAATAGACGGAGTTTCCCCAAGAGTAAGGCCATTTGGAACGGTTGGCTTGTTTGAGGGGCATTTGTATATCCAGAGCGGCAAAAAGAAAGATATTGCAAAGCAGATAGCGAGGAACCCGAAGGTCGAATTGCGCGCCTTCATGGATGGAGAATGACTAAAGAAGAATGATGCGAGACAAGAAGTGCAGTCCGGATAAAATCATAGTCAAGGGTGCAAGGGTTCATAACCTCAAAAACATAGATGTTGAAATACCTTTGAACAAAATCGTCGGCATAGCTGGTGTTTCAGGCTCCGGGAAGTCTTCTTTGGCGCTTGGAGTGCTGTATGCGGAGGGCTCGAGAAGGTATTTGGAATCGCTTTCCACCTATACCAGAAGAAGGATGACGCAAGCTGCGAAAGCGGATGTGGATGAGCTTCTGTATGTTCCTGCTTCGCTTGCATTGCATCAGAGGCCTGCCGTACCTAACATCCGTTCGACTTTCGGAACCGGAACGGAACTGCTGAATAGTCTGAGGCTGATGTTCTCAAGGCTTTCAAGTCACAAATGCCCTAACGGTCATTATCTGGAGCCGTCTTTGAATGTTGCGGCGGAACGCGAACTGGTTTGTCCGGTATGCGGCGAGCGTTTTTATGCGCCTGGCGCGGAGGAGCTTGCTTTCAATTCCCAAGGGGCGTGCCCGAAATGCGATGGCGTCGGAACCGTGAGGATAGTTGATGAGTCCACCCTTGTTCCTGATGAAACTCTCACAATTGATCAAGGCGCTGTTCTGCCTTGGCAGACTCTCATGTGGTCCTTGATGAAGGATATAGCACGCGATCTGGGTGTCAGGACGGATGTGCCGTTCAATAAGCTTGCTAAGAAAGAACGGGATATTGTCTTTTATGGCGAGCCAAAGAAGCATCACATGGTTTACCAGATGAAAACGGGCGAGGCCGGTGAAATGGATTTCACTTATTACAATGCCATTTATACGGTTGAAAACGCCTTGTCCAGAGTCAAGGATGAAAAGGGCATGAAGCGCGTTGAGAAATTCCTGAAGGAAAGCGTATGCCCTGAATGCCATGGAACGAGGCTTTCTGAAAAAGCAAGGGATCCCAAACTGAGAGGCCTTTCGCTTGATGGGGTTTGCAGGATGACTTTGTCTGATGCCATAGACTGGGTGAGAGGCGTACCGGGAAGTCTGCCCCCGGAGATGAAGGCGATGGCGGAATCCATTTGCGAGTCGTTTTTCACTGTGGCGAAAAGGCTGATCGATTTGGGCTTAGGCTATTTGACGCTTGACAGGGCGGCTTCGACGCTATCGACAGGCGAAAGGCAAAGGATGCAGCTGGCGCGTTCCGTGAGAAATAGGACGACGGGTGTTCTGTATGTTCTTGATGAGCCGTCCATAGGTTTGCATCCTGCGAATATCAGCGGCTTGAATGCGGTTATGCATGACCTTGTGTCTGACGGCAATTCTGTGATTTTGGTTGACCATGATACTAATATTTTATCTGAGGCTGATTGGGTGATTGAGCTGGGTCCTGGTTCGGGCATAAACGGCGGTCGGGTGATAAATGAGGGAACGATTGCTGATACTATTGAAAACAGAAATTCTAGAATCGCTCCGTTTTTGTCTGGCAAGGCAAACAGGATGATTCGTCCGAAATCCGATGAGGATGTCTTCGGATCCGGTGAGATATTCATTTCGACTGACAGGATTCATACCGTTCGTCCGCTATGCGTCAGAATACCGAAGGGGAAGCTGACCGTTGTAACCGGAGTTTCCGGATCAGGCAAGACGACATTCGTTTTGGAAAGTCTTGTTCCGGCTATTCAGAGCAAATTGTCAGGCGAAAAACTGCCGCAGCACATAAAAGACGTTCGTGCTGATGGCATAAGACAGATAAAGCTCATTGATGCGACGCCCATAGGCGTGAACATCCGTTCGACAGTTGCCACCTATGCGAATGTTCATGATGAATTGCGCAAGGTCTTTTCAAAGCTGGGAAATTCGATGGGCTTGGATTGCAAAGCAGGTGATTTTTCATACAATACGGGGCATTTGAGATGCCCGACGTGCGATGGAGCGGGCAGCATAAGCCTTGATGTTCAATTTTTGCCGGATGTTGACATACCATGCCCTGATTGCCATGGATCGAGATATTCCAAAGAATCCGAAAAGGTCAGGTATTTTGCAGGAAGCGCTTCCGAATCAGATGAAGGGAATTCGATTTCGCAAATAATGGCTATGGATATCGATAGCGCTTTCGAGATGTTGAAGGGCATTGCTCCCATAAGGCAGAGGCTGAAGGTTCTGAAGGATTTGGGTTTGGGGTATTTGACTTTGGGTGAGGCGACGCCAAGCCTGTCGGGAGGGGAGGCGCAAAGGCTGAAGCTTGCTTCGGAGATGGGAAAAACGCAGTCCGATGCCGTATTCGTTTTCGATGAGCCAACGATAGGGCTTCATCCGCTTGATGTTCAATCTTTGCTCATGGTGTTCCAAAGGCTTATCGATAGCGGTGCTACCATTGTTGTCATCGAGCATGACTTGGATGTTATGGCGAATGCGGATTATATAATCGATATGGGGCCTGATGGCGGCGACAAAGGCGGTGAAATCGTCTATGCCGGAACTCCAAAAGGAATATGCGATTGCGCAGCAAGCCGGACAGGCAAGTACTTGAAACAGCTTCTGACCTGGTAGGGATTTTTTCATCAGATCAGTAGAATATAATGCAAAATTCGGTTTGCAGGTTAGCAGGCTTGCTTCAAAGGCGGATTCCGTTCGGTGAATACGATAAAAATCTTGGGACTTCAGAAATCGATTGGGATTGATTCCACGAGACTGCATGTCCGGTTCGTTTCGATGAATCTCTGGATCGGGAGATTGTGAACAGGCTTGTGGAAAATTCTTCGGATTTCAGATATTTCATTTCCGGTGTGGAAGAAGATATAGCGTTTGCGAAGGTCAAGAGCAAATACGATGAAATTTGCGAAGATGCGCAATTCGCCTCGGCTGTCCTGTTAAAATGCTGATGGAAATATAGCAAAATCGGCCTATAGGATGCCGAAGAGATCGGATGATTTTCTTATTTTGCTTAAAAATGATAGAATAAAAAAATTTGATTGCGCGAATCGGATTCGGATGGTGTTTTATGAAGCTTGCGGTTGATATAGGTAACAGTACGATTGCGTTGGGTTTTCTTGATGATTCCGGCGGCGTCCGCGATTTCTTCAAGATCAGAAAGGATGAGGTGGAGGAGCAGCAGATGGCGTTCGAGCATGTGAACGCCGAATTGAAGTCGCGTTCGATTTCCTGCGAAAGTGTGGATATGGTATGCGTATCTTCCGTTGTCCCCACCGTTACAGAGGCGTTTGAAGGGATATTGAGGCGGTTTTTCAGATGCCCGATAAGGAGATTGGAGCCCGGCATGTCATCGCTTGTCGATTGCAGCGGCGTAAGCAGCGAGCTCGGAGGCGACATATACGCCAAT
>CADBSO010000074.1 GCA_902797395.1 uncultured Spirochaetales bacterium | reverse complement strand
CTAATGTAGGATAAGGCTTCGTATCTTGCGTTGCTGCGCATCCGCGATTACGTTGTATGCCTATCCAAATGGCTTTGCGACCCAAAGCGCGCATATGCGCCGCATATCCGACGACTGGATATGGCAGAATAAATATATTCGGACATAGCCAGAAACATCTGAATAAATACAATATCCTCCATCCGGACATCGGCAAATTCTGATCAAGCTACGGAGCGGATGCGCTCGTACGAATGAACATTGATGTTATGCGCGAATTCAAAAAATGCTTCCCCTCTTGCGGATCCACATTTGAAGCTGCTGAATGCGATGTTTAAGAGCGATGACATGTCAGAATGCCTGGCCCTCGCCTATATGACAGGCATACTCCCCGTCATACGCAAGAAAGCCCAAAGAAAACTTAACAACTTTGAGGAAGCAACTTTTCTCAATGCCGACAGATTCACGCAATTTGCAGGATTTACCGAAAAAGAAACACAGTCGTTATGCAAAAGATACAACATGGATTTCATCGAGTACCGCAGCTGGTATGACGGATACAAAATCGGAAACAATGAAATATATGCCCCAAAAATCAATATCCAATGCGATGCGCAATCATGAATTCAGATGTTACTGGAATCAAACATCCCAATATGAAGCCGCGCTTGAACTAATCATGCTCGATGTGAATGGCATGAAAGATGATATAGAAAAAATGATGACAGGAGATACGCAACGAGTGGGAAAACGCATTGCGCATGAGCAAAGAATATCTGCCTCTTCCCAGTGTAATCGATGAATCAGAAAAACTGCTGAAAGCTGCGTGGGGAAGAGATGAATCCGACGTCGCAAGAGGTCTTGATGAAGCCCACATCAAACTAACCAGTCCGCTCTCCTACAACAACGAACAGTCACTGCAATCCGTCATACGCCTGGTTTTCATATGCGCTGATGCCTTGTATGCGGTGATCATGGAACACCCTTCTGGTAAAGGATACGCTGCATTCCGTACAAGCCTAATATCCCGACGATGGTCATGGAACTAAAAGTAAAAGGAACCGCCAATACGGCTCTTGACCAGATAAGGAAAGGCTCTGTCCTATCAGTCAAACTTTCGGACATAGCCTAAGTTTTTAAGAGACCTCACAAAACGGTCTTTATTCTGCGATTTCGCGGCTCATATGCGCGAATTTCACAATTGCGTTGGGCAAAAGACACGAAATCCTCATTACCCATGTCCTCATAGTAGCTGCATATCACACGGCAAATGCCGTTATGAGTGGAAAGCAGGACATTCTCTCCAGACACCTCAAGCTCCGCAATCAGCGGATAAATGCGGGCGACCACATCGAAAAACGATTCGCCGCCCTCATATCTTGCAAAATAATCGCGTTTGGCTTTCTGATATGACGGATCCTTCCTCGGCTGGCCCTCATGCAAGCCGAAGTCCATTTCAATCAGAGCGTCGCATATTTCCAGGCGCGCTCCAATTGCCGAGGAAACGATCCTTGCCGTTTCATATGCCCTAGACAACGGCGAAGTCAGAATCCTGCCGATTTGCAACTCGGACGCCTTTGCCGCTGCAGCAGCGGCTTGGCTTCTTCCGACTTCATTCAACGGAATATCGGTCCGCCCAAGAACCCTATCCTGGGAATTCCACTCCGTTTCACCATGTCTTATGACATAAATCATATTCTAAAACCAAATGGCATAGCACTTCACATTATCGCTTGTGCCCTGCGACAATGCGATACTATCAGGAATACTGTTCCACTTCTGAATTTTGAATGTAAGCTGCTGATTCAATGTGCCATCAACTGACATGCTGTTGTTTGCCAACTCGACGCTCTGAGCGCTTCTGTCAACAGCCTCTTTGTTAAAGCCCCAATCAGTAGTGGATCTGAATCCGGTTTTGACACAATCCTTTATCGCCACGCTATCGGAAAGACCGCTCATGCACTGGCAAAGGAAGTTGATGTAGACATTCTTGAAATCCTCATCAAGAATCGCTTTTGTCATCCGGTTTATATTTCCGAAAAGCTCCCTAGCATGCGCCACCTGCTCTTGCGAAATTGAGGAATCTCCCTTTATATCGGAGAAATTGTCGCGCCATGTATGGAACCTGTTTTCAGTAGCGACACCATATTTCTCAGCCACATACGAGAAGAAAGCCCCGCCAGCGCCATACACAGCGTACGAGTTCCCCGCCTGCGCCGCATTTCTGTCAGCCTCGTTTATCGCAGGTCTCCACGAAGCGCTATTCCCAAGCCACGTGCTAACCGCATTGACATCGGAATCCCCTATAAGCCTATAAGGAGCATAATTCGCAGTGCCTTCGATCCAGAACAAGCTGCCAGTAAGATACGAAGTGGAATTTATCCGAGGATACGACGCGCCGCTCTCATTATAAATGGTTCCGGTCTCAGGCATTATATCATCACTGAATTCCTCCTCGGCCTTCAAAAGTATGTTCGCGTCCATAAGGTAATGCATGTACTCGTGCAGCAAAGTCGACACGGCCGTATTGGCTGCGTCGCTCCTCGACCGTCCGCAAAACTCCGAATAGCCTATGATGTAGCGCGAATTGACAAAGAAAATATCAGCATCATTGCTCCTGCCCTCGTCCGGCCTGATATGCGTCTGATTATATACGCCGACAGTTCCGCTTATGGATTTTCTTCCGCCCTGATTGATGAGCGTGGTCCTATCGGAACCGAAGTCACCGAAAATCACATAGAAATACGGCGTATTATCCCTGTTATACTCGCTCAGTCCGAACGATTCCCTCTCGGCCCTCAAATAGTTCTGGCTAAGAGTTCCGCTAAGCAAATAACCCTTCATCTCATCCCAATATGCCTGATTGACGCTCATGTTGTCAATGCCGTTGATCGAGTCCTGCGATATGTAATATTTTATCCTATTGACAGTATCGGTAAACCAGTAGTTTCCTGTGGTTTTAGTCCCCGTATAACCTATCATGTCATCCCACTGTCTCTTGCCCTGCGGGACGGTCTTGCTGACAAGACTCTGATTCGCAGCATTCTTGAAGGAACCGCTGCCGACAAGTCCGTAGGACACGGCGCTAGCGCCGCTTTCATAATCCTCGTTCGCATCAGGAGCATATATGGTTATGGTATAAAGATTCTGTCCGGCCTGAGCAGAAATCTGCGTTCCGTTCTTGGTTATCTCCGCGCTGTTCTGATATGTCAACGATATGGAATTATTACCGGATTGCGGAGCATACATGCAAGACGGCGCAGTTGCCTCATCCCCAAGAGGATCATCATCCAAATTATCGCCAGTCGGATCATCCGAGGGATCCGGATCATCCGAGGGAGTCGGATCATCCGAGGGAGCCGGATCATCCGAAGGCGGATCAGACTGCTTAGGCGTCACATTCAGCGAAACACCAAACGCAAATGAGCTGAAATCCTGAACCCTTTGACTGGTTTTGGAGAACCACGACTTATTGAAAACAAGCGAGATATCCGACGATGATGAAGCCGCGCCGGAAATCGTAACCACAAAACTGCTGTCTCCGGATTCGGCAGTTCCCGAAGCCGAAACCCCACTGGGAAGGTCAAGCTCATTTGAAATATTCACTATTTTATTAGCGCCTGTCGCATTGACCTCGAGATTCACGAGATAAAATTCGAAATCGTACTCGAACTCCTCGCCCGCCTCCAAATCTAGCGTCATATCCTGCAAGCATACGATATCCGGCTCAGGGGCTGGCAGGGATTCAGATCCGGAAACCGAGCAGACCACATCCTGCGTGATATTGTCCGACGGGCTCTGATTGTTGCTATCAACAATCCAATTCTTATTGATGCTGATGCTGATCGAACTATCCTCAAGGCTGGATGCGCTGACACCATCCCTCACCTTAATGATGATGACTATCTTAGTATCTCCCCTTGACACGTTTTTTGCAAGGCTTATCTCCATCCAATTCGGAAGGTCGGTTATTCCCAATGCGCTTGCCAACTGCTCGGAAGTCTTGCCATTCAGAGCTGAAACAGCGGATGCGTTGAGGCTGTACTGATTCAAATCAATCGCTATGACGCCATCGCCATTGTCACCGGAAAGGTCCACGACACCATTTCCAGCCATCTTCGGGCTGTCGGAATCAAGCTGACAGCTCACGCAGACGGCAAAAAGCAATGCCAAAAGCAATAATGCAAATTTTTTCATATAATATCTCCTAATGATCCAAATATTTTCCAAGGTTCATTCAAATATTCAACTCCAACGCCAATCCTTTCCGATTCTAGCGAACATCATGGAGCAGTTATGCGCGAATCCGCCATCCGTAAAAATCCTATCGCCTACGAAAAGCGTCCTTTCCACATCAAAATCCATCTTGCTCCTGAGATAATCAAGCCCTCTTGCGTCAGGTTTGAGGAATCCGGAGTCCTCCGCCGAGAACTCGCCATCAAACATATTCGGAACATTAAGCTCCTCGAGCTTGTTCCCCACCGGAAAATCCGAATACACATATATCTTCTTTCCCATTGATTTGAGCATCTCAAGAGTCTCTCGCATTCCCTTGAAAGGCCTAAGCCTAACCGCGCGGCTGTTCACATACCTGTAAAGATGCGTATTGAAATATTCCGCCGTCTTTCCGACGCATTCAGCCTGCCTCCGCAGGAACACATCCCTGGAAGCGAATGATTTATCCGGCCATTTCGCCTTGCGGAATGCCTTTCTAGCCTTATAGAAGTTGATGCCCACTCTAGGATGTTTGATGAAAAGCGCGAGAAGATTGAGGACCATATAAAAAATGTGATAAAGCGTGCCGTCTATATCAAAAATAAAAGTATCCGCCTTCATGGCATACTCACGTATCATCTGCTCATGCTTGTCACGCTTGCTCATTTTCCGCTTCTGCCCTTATGTCCGGACCGCATTCCACCGGATTTAACGCCATGACGCGCTTGCGACTTATCCTTCACTGAGGAAAACACCGCCTGCCTCTTATCCTTTCGAGTGCGCTCGCGCAGTATCACGCTTATGGGAATCATATCCAGCCTGAATTGCTTTCTCATCCTGTTCTTCACATATGAAATGTAGCTATCCGGAAAACCCTTCTTCCTATTCACTATGAAAAGAAATCTCACCGGAGAAATGCTCACTTGCGTAGCATAAAGAACCTTATACCATATCGCGCCATTGCGCGGAGGACTGAAAGTCTGATTCCACTTTTCCAATGCCCTGTTCACTGCCGATGTCGACAGTTTCACATTCAATTGCTTCCTGACTGCCAGAACCGTATCAAGCAGTTTGGGGATTCCAGTATGCTTTTTCGCGGAAATCCCTACAACAGGGGCAAACGAAAGCTGCGGAAACAGGAATCTGAGCCGATCCACTATGGCATTATACTGGCTTTGAAGCCCAAGCAAATCAATCTTGTTCAACACCAGGACAACTCCAGCGCCTCTCTCCACAGCTAATGACGCTATCTTCTTATCCTGATCTGTTATCCCTTCCTGACAATCCACAACCAAAAGAACGACATCACTCTTGGAGATATTCCCTATCGCCCTGTTGACCGAAAAATATTCTATGTCCTCGCTGACTTTCGATTTCCTTCTTATGCCGGCGGTATCGCAAACGGAAAAGACCACACCTTTATATTCAAACTCACCCGTCACTATATCGCGCGTGGTTCCCGCAATGTCGCTGACAATCGACTTGTCTTCACTCAAAAGAAGATTGGAAAGCGTGCTTTTGCCGGTATTCGGCTTCCCCATTATGGAAATTGCAATGCGCTTCTCATCAACCCATGCCGAATCCAACCGGCGTTGAATCTCATCAAGGCAATCATCATCCACATCACCATCCGCGCCAAGAAAGCCAAGGCCGTCATCATCAGCAGCATCGAAACCATTGTCGAAACCATATTGATCCTCAAAACCATCAAGACAACCATCATCGGTATCATCGCAGGAATCGGAATCGCTTTCAAAGGAAACTCCATCCGCAAGATGCTTTTCCGCAATAAGATCGGATACGGCCTCATCAAGCTCTCCAATACCTCTGGCGTGGCTTGCCGAAATGGCGCAAACGCGCTTATAGCCATAGGAATGAAAATTCCAAACAAGATTGTCGTGCGACGGATCGTCGACCTTGTTCACAACAAGAATGATCTTATCCGCATATTTCCTGAAGCTTTCAAGAAGAATATCGTCCTCTCCATTGACCTTCCTCATGTCAAGCATGAACAGGATTATTGAAGCGCCATCCAATACGGACAGCGCCTTTTTGCTTACAATCCTATCCATTTCGCTTCCGCCATCGGATATTCCGCCGGTGTCAATCAATGTCACGGGAATCCCGCCGAAGCTGCATTTGCCCTCTATGATATCCCTTGTGGTCCCGGCTATGGATGTGGTGATTGATTTGCGGGCGCCGACCAATCTGTTGAAAAGCGTTGACTTTCCAACATTAGCCCTTCCCGCAATCGCAATGACAATATCCCGACAGCTCATCGACAGTCACCCCGCTGCTCTCACAAGACTATGAGCTGATCCCTTTCGGGCCCCACGGAAACATAAGTCACGGGAACGCCCGCCAGCTTCTCAAACTCCTTGACGAAAACCTTGGCGTTTTCAGGAAGATCATCCCATTTCCTCACCTTCGACGTATCCGATTTCCACCCTTTGAACACTTTATAGACGCACTCGGCTCTTTCCTGCTCCTGGACGGACGGAAGATAATCTATGGTCTTGCCATCCACCTTATAGGCAACAGCAACCTTTATCTCATCAAAATCATCAAGTATGTCGAGCTTCGTCAGCGCAAGATCAGTGACCGAATTCAAATAGCATGAATACGATACCGCAACCGCATCCGCCCAACCGCATCTCCTGGGACGGCCTGTAGTCGCGCCATATTCATGCCCCTTGTCCCTAAGTTTCAAGGCAATGTCATCATGGAGCTCGCTCACGAAAGGTCCGCCGCCCACCGAAGTGGTATACGCCTTGCACACGCCGACCACCTTGGAAATCCTGCTGAAAGGTATTCCGCTCAAAGCGCATGCGCCGCCGACAGTCGTGCTTGACGATGTGCAATAAGGATATATTCCCCAATCGATATCGCGCATTATTCCCAGCTGCCCCTCAAGCAGAATCCGCTTGTCCTGTCCGACCTTCTCCCTAAGAATCGGAAGACAGTCCTTGATCTTGGAACCGAACTTCCCGCGCCAGTCACGACAAAGAGCGAACATATCCTCCACCGAGTAGGTATTCATTCCGTAAATGGCAAGCTCCTTGTTCTTCCTGTCAAGCAATTTCCTCAGCTTCGCCTCGAGCAATTCGTCGCTAAGAAGCAGATCACCGCTTCTCAACCCTATTCTCGAAACCTTATCGCTATAGCACGGACCTATCCCGCATTTTGTGGTTCCTATCTTGTCCTTTTCGCTCTTGCTGCTCTCCTCGGCACCATCAAGATCCTTATGAAACGGGAAAATGACATGCGACCTTATGTCGATGAAAAGATTCTCGGCAAGTTCAGCGGGAATGCCCTTCAGCTCGCGCTCCAATGTCTGGAAATTGACCACGCAGCCAGCGCCAATCATGTTTATGGCATCCCGATTGAATATTCCGGAAGGAACAATATGCAATGCGAATTTCCCGTAATCGTTCTCTACGGTGTGCCCGGCGTTATCGCCACCCTGATATCTGACAACAACTTCGCTGTTTTGAGCAAGGTAATCAACTATCCTGCCTTTTCCCTCATCGCCCCATTGGACTCCGACAACTGACGTAACCATATCATTCATCCTCCTCTATTTTGGAGACATCAAGCTCGGCAATATACCCAAGCGTTCTGAATTTCTCGCGATAATCAAGTCCGTATCCGACAACCCAAACATCATCTATCTTGAATCCGAGATAATCTATGCGGACATCGGCCTCATGCCTGTTGGGCTTGTCAAGCAAAACCATATTGCGAACCGACTTCGGCTCCCTGGAAAGAAAATACTTATTCAAGTACGAAAGCGTCCAGCCTGAATCAAGTATATCCTCCACTATGAGAACATCATGATCCTTCTGATCCTCCCTGGTATCCATAAGAAGTCTGACGGTTCCGGTAGATTTAGTACCCTTCTTGTCCCCATAACTGGTAACCGAAATGAAATCCACAATATGCGGAATGGTTATCTCACGAACAAGATCCGCCAGAAAAATGAACGATCCCTTGAGAACGCCAACTATTATCAACGGCTTCTTGCAATCCTTATAGTCATTATTTATTATCGAAGCAAGCTCTTTAATGCGCTTTGATATTTCCTCTCTGGAAACGAGAACACGTTCGATTCCATAAGGAAGGCCGCATGATCCGCTGCCTCCTTTCGAATTTTCCATATCAATTCTCCTCGTTTGTCCTTAAAACCGAAAGAAAAGCCTTCTGCGGTATCTCAACCTCACCAACCATCTTCATTCTTTTCTTTCCTTCCTTCTGCTTCTCGAGCAGCTTTCTTTTCCTAGATATGTCTCCGCCGTAACACTTTGCGATGACATCCTTTCTGAATGCGCTTATCGTCTCCCTTGCGATTATCGTCGCTCCGATTGCCGCCTGAAGCGGAATTTTGAATTGATGTCTGGGAATCTCATTGGAAAGCCTCTTGCATATCTGCTTTCCACGCTTATGCGCATCCGGCGCATAAACCAACTGGCTAAGCGCATCCACCATTTCGCCATTCACCAATATATCCATCCTCTCAAGATTGGTCTCCTTGTAGCCTATGACCTCGTAATCGAAACTCGCGTAGCCCTTGGAAACGCTTTTGAGGCTATCGTAAAATTCAAACAAAACCTCAGAGAGCGGCATCTCATACACAACCTCAACCCTAACGGACGAAAGGTAGCTCAGCGATGTCTGCACGCCTCGATGCGAAACGCAAAGCGTGATTATGGATCCCAGATAATCCGAAGGAGTGATTATACTCGCCTTTATATACGGCTCCTCAACATAATCGATCCTGCTCTTATCCGGATATTCCGAAGGATTGTCAACCAGCATCATATCTCCGGAATTGAGATACACCTTATACCGAACGCTCGGAGATGTGAACACAACGCCTATGCTGCTCTCCCGCTCCAACCTCTCCTCAACCACTTCCAAATGCAAAAGCCCCAAAAAGCCGCACCGAAAGCCGAACCCCAAAGCAAGAGACGAATCCTTTTCAAAAATAAGACTAGGATCACTCAGCTTTAGCTTATCCATCGCCTGGCATAATTCATTGTAGTCTGAAGAGTCCACCGGATATATGGAGGAAAACACGACTGGCTTGACTTCCTTGAATCCGGCAAGCGGCTTCGCATCCGCATCATCCGCTGCAACGATCGTATCACCAACACGAACATCCCCAATCTGCTTTATTCCGGCGATTATGTAGCCGACCTCACCTGCGCTGAGGCACTCGGTCCTATTCAAACCAAGCTTGAATATGCCGCACTCATCAACTTTGTAACTCTCTCCGGAGTGATAGAATCTTATCTCATCATGAGGCCGAATCCGACCGTCAATAACCCTCACATGAACTATGACGCCCTTATACGGATCATAATGGCTATCATAAATCAAAGCAGCCAAAGGCTTCGACTCATCGCCCTTCGGAGCGGGAATCTGATTCACTATGGCTTCATAAAGCAAATCCACCCCTTGCCCCGTCTTAGCGCTGACAGGTATGGCCGCATCGCCATCCAGCGCAAGCTCCTCGGTTATCTCCAACCTGGCCGCATCTATATCCGCCGAAGCCAGATCTATCTTGTTTATGACAGGGATTATGGCAATGTTCTGCTCCATAGCCATGAACATATTGGCTATGGTCTGCGCCTCAACGCCCTGAGTGGCGTCAACAAGGAGAAGAGCGCCCTCGCAGGATGAGATGGCTCGTGAGACCTCATATGAAAAGTCAACATGTCCCGGCGTATCGACAAGATTCAAAACATATGTCTTGCCGTCTTTGGCAGCATATTCCAAACTGACTGCTTGGCTTTTTATCGTTATCCCGCGCTCACGCTCGATATCCATGTTATCGAGAACCTGCTTCTGAACAGCGCTCCGCTCGCTTATAAGCTTGGCCTTCTCCAGAAAACGATCGGCAAGAGTGCTCTTGCCATGATCTATATGCGCAATTATGCAGAAATTTCTTATCAGCGAAATATCAGGCATTTATCGGAACCGCTTCCTACTGGCCAAAAGCCAGATAGCCTGAATCCGAAGCATCGCTTCCCGATCCATCATCTTCAATTGAAGAAAACGATGAAACCGGAACAACCACCGGATTCGGCGTCAAATTCAAAGAATCAAAAGCAAGCGGACAGACACCTCTTCCAAGAAAATCGGAAGCATAATATTTGAAATCGCCCTTATCATAGACGACCGCTTGCCCTTCGAACCCATCCGCAACAGGCTCGAAACCGTTTTGCGCGCTAGCAGAGCTTATCATAGGCATGAGCTGAAACAGCACTCCGCCCTCATATTGATCGGATTCGACTTCCGATCCGCTCAAAACCCTCAAAAGCCCGCAATCATAATACATCCTGTCGTAGCAGGATTTCACCAGTTTATCAGATGGCAGATAAGCGAAAGCCGCAAGCGAAACGCAGCCGCTGAACATGCCCTCATAACATTTCTCCGACAGCGCCTCCGCAGGCAAAGCGCACGGAAACTCCAGAGAAGCGCATCCGCTGAACATATCCTTATAACAGCTCGGAGCAAGCGTTTTGGAAGGCAACAAACCATTCGGAATCCTGCTCAGCATTCCGCAACCGCTGAACATGCCCTCAAAGCACGATTCGGAAAGCGAAGCGAAAAGCAAAGGCGGAACGGACTCGATATAAGAGCAGCCGCTGAACATATGCGCAAAGCACTTGTTCGCCATTACGGCCCTATTAGGACAACCATACTCCAAGAGACATCTGAAGTCGCCATCCAGAGACACCCTCAAAACTGACTCGTCACCAGACTCAACCGGCCTGATGTTCCATCTCTTCGACTCCTTTTTGGTGAGATACGTAAGGCCACTGCCCCTAAGCCATATGACATTATCCTTCTCATCGGACGGAGATCGTACGATTATGCCTTTGGAAAACTCGCCTTGCGCAACATCCGAACTTCTATCGCCAGCAGATGTTCCGTCATCCAGCAAACGAGATCCAAGAACCGAGCAGCCATCCCATTCCCTCCAGACTATCTTATCGGAATCAAGGAAAAGCGATGGGTTCTCAGCATATTCCACTTTTCCTGAAGACTGCCAGCCATATGACATATCCGCCACGAACAACTCGAAAGGCCTATTGCCGGATATCTGAACATACCCGCCCGCAATATCCGCAACCCGAACGCTGCATTTGCAGAAAACCGATTCGTCAACAGACGAGCTCACCACCACATCGGCAATACCGGGTTTCTTCGCAATCACTCTCCCGGTTTTCCCGTCAACCGAAACGACTTCCTCATCAGTAGAGGACCAAATGAGCCCGACATTGGATTCAATCGGTGCGGGAACGGCATTCAATACCTCGCTCTCGCCCACGCACAAAAGCATCTCAGTCATATCCACGGATATGGAATCCACAGGAATCACCTTGGTTATGACAAAAACGGAAACATTGCATTCCGCCTTGAATCCGCCATCAGCCGTAACCGCCGTTATAACCGCATCCCCAGGCTTCAAGCCTTTTACAATACCAGACTCATCCACATTCGCAATCCTGGGGTTGGACGATTGCCAGACGACCGACTTATCGGTCGCATCATCAGGACTTATGACAAGCTCGCCAGACAAGCGAATCGTATTGCTGCTGCCAATGCTGTATTCGGCTTTCTTAAACGAAGCTCCGGTAACGAATCTATTGACGCTGACCACAAAGTTCAACAATTCCGGCTTGTCAGACGATTCCCCGTCCTTTGAAACGAGCAAAGGCTGGCCATCCGCAATCTGCGGATCAAAGCCGTCGTCGAAAGCCCTTACAACCGTATCGCCGATTCCTATTGGAATCATGGTGCCATCATCCTTGAACTCGAGTATGCCCTCATCGTCTTTCCAAGTGATCACCTTGTCCTTAAGGGCCTCCGTCTGCCTCTGAGTAAGGAAGCCATAAACCGATTGAGTTTGAGAATTGAAATCCGCTCTGGCCTTGCATATGACGCGCAAAGCAGCCTTGACATCAGGATTCGAAACGGATTTCACATCAATCATCGTATCGCCAACCGCTTTGGCAAGAATCTCTCCCGTATCCTTATTCACGGACGCTATCTGATCATCGCGACTGGTCCATTCCAGCTTCTTGTTCATCGCAACCGAAGGTGATATTGAAACTTTTGCAACAGCCGTCTCTCCGCAATTCATCTTCAAAGAAGCCGAGTCGAGCACGATTCTTGACACTTGAACTTCACCATCAAGCTCATCGCAGGACAAAAACAAAGCCGCAAACAGCATGACAAGGCAAACAAACAAGCCTCTTCTCATTCCAACCCTCCTTCTTTTCGCAGGATTCGCATAATCATTCGCATTATCATTCATCATAGTTCACATTATAGTATAGGAAATTTCAGGAAATCTCTCAACTTAAGGGCGCTTCTGAGATGCCCTTGAGGAAAATCCGCCATGAAAGAACAAGCGGCAAATCAATCTCGGAACGCGACAAACACGCTGAATCGGGTTTCCCGGGTCTTCAAAGCGCTAAAAAAACAAGACTGCAAACGCCTGTTCCTCAGCACTTCTCATATCCGTGAAAAATTCCAATCGCTCCTGCAAACCGCAACCTATTGCGTCGCAAGAATCACCTGCAAGCCATCAAAGCAGGAAAAGCGAAAATCCGCAAGCGACCAGAAACACCAAAAAAGCGTTGTATTTCATATCACGCACCCTCCTCTTCATATATTAGCAGTAAGCTAATAGATTAGGTTATTTATTATGGGCTTTTTAAAATTAATTGCAAATCCTCTTCCGAAAAAGCGCGGAGACCAAAGCTCCGCGCCCCTGATCGGGAAAGCAATCGCAGCATTTCAAAAAGCCCTGTCAAAGGCATTCCCAAAATCTCAGGAAAGTATGTTCCTTGACGGAAACACCGGTTCGGTCGTCCAGTTCATTTTAAGCTTCCTGAGACTCTTGCCATCAGCATTGGACGGAAGATGAGATATATGCACCTCAAGTCCGGCAAGATCATTCAAGTGATCAAGCGCTTTGCGCGCCGGTTCGCTGCGAGCAGCAGACAATGCGAGACATATCAGCCCCTCATCAACATTAAGAGAGGTGCCATCCTCCTTCAATATATCATGCTTCATATAGAGGACCGAATCAATTATGTCCTTTGAGATAAGATCGACATCGTCTTCGATTCCCGCATAATACTTCAAAACCTTGAACACCATTGCCGTCGCAGCATGCATCCTGAAACTGTTAGTTCCGCTTATGAACGTGTTTTCCCCGACTTGAGCGCATGCCACGCAAGTTATTCCGTCCTTGCCTTTCCCCAAGGATATCTGCGAAGCGAGCTTCTTCTGACATTCGGACACAACCTTTCTATCAGATACCGATATTCCCGCCTTAGCCATAAGCTGACGGCAGCGCTCCACAGTCTGGGCGGTGCATTTCGAATTCAGATAATCCACTTTCGCTATCAGATATCTTCTTATCATTTCCTGTTTGGCGGCTTCCCTGACAACATCATCATCCACTATTCCGAATCCGCATCTGTTCACGCCCATCTGCGTCGGGGAATCATAAACGACATGGCCATTGGTAGCGTTCTGCAATATTCCCTTCACTATCGGAAACACATCCATGTCCCTGTTGTAGTTGGTGCATATGTTCCCGGAGGATTCCAGCTCATAATGGTCTATCCTGTTGAAATCGCCGAGATCCGCGGTTGCGGCTTCATACGCCATGTTCACGGGATGATCTACAGGAAGATTCCATATCGGAAACGTCTCGAACTTCGAGTACGAGCTCTTTCTTCCCTGTCTGAAATCATGATAAATCTGACTCAGACACGTTCCCAGCTTGCCGCTGCCCGGACCGGGAGCAGTAACAAGAACTATAGGTTTTACTGTCTCCACATATTCGTTCTGGCCGAAGCCCTTATCGCTGACAACAGCATCCACATCAACAGGATACCCCGGAGTAGGCTTGTGCAAATACACCTTGACGCCGCGCCTTTCCAGCATGTTCCTGAAATCATCAACAGCAGACGAATCGGCGCATCTGGTCACGACAACGCTATTGCAGACCATCCCGTTCTTTCTGAAATCCTCAATCATCTTAGGAACATCCTCATCATACGTCCTGTTGAAATCCGCCCTGATCTTCTTCTTCTCTATATCCTTGGAATTGATGCAGATGATTATCTCTATCTTATCCGCCAAACTCGAAAACACCTTCATCTTGACATCAGGATCATAACCCGGCAAAACCCTGAAAGCATGCATATCGTGCATAAGCTTTCCGCCGCACTCTATGTATATCTTATCATACTGCTTCGCACGCTCCAATATGTATTTGGTCTGTTCTGCCAAATACTTGTCGTTGTCAAAACCTTTTCCGAACATAACACACCTCAAAAAAAAAGCAATTATAATCATTGCAACCTTTTTTTTCAAGAGCAAACAACAGACAAAACGACAAGCGCGCCAATAAGGCTGGCAATGCCGCAAAAGCCTTCGGATAGCATGAAAATCCCTTGGAATTTATTGCAAATAATGCTCGTTAGGAATATAATTTTGCGCCATATGGAAAATTTTCTAATAAGTTTGAGCCTATCGCTGATTCTGGGGCTGCTGCTCTCCAGAATAGCAAAAAAAATAGGCCTGCCGGCAGTTACGGCATACATCATAGCAGGCGTTATCCTGGGACCATTCGTTCTGGGAAAAATGAACTTCGGCGGAATAGGATATCATGACAGCAACTACATAGAGAACTTCGCAATACTCTCGAAAACGGCGCTGGGCTTCATCGCGTTCATGATCGGCAACGAATTCCGGCTGAAGGATCTCGAGAAAATGGGCAGAGGCGCCATCACCGTAGGAATATTCCAAGCGGTTTTCACCACACTCCTGGTGGATCTCGTCCTTATCGGAGTATCATTGGCATTTCCGAATCTGCTATCGCTTCCAAGTGCGATAACATTGGGAGCAATCGCTGCGGCAACCGCACCGGCAGCCACATTGATGGTCGTGAAGCAATACAAGGCGCATGGCCCCCTAACCAAGCTGCTGCTAATGGTGGTAGCGCTGGATGATGCGGTCGGACTGATGCTTTTCTCGGTTTCCTTCGGAATAGCGCAAGCTTTGGAAAGCGGAAACATCAGCACAATAAGCATAGTTGCAGAACCTCTAATAGAAATGGGAATGTCAATAGCAATCGGAGTGCTATCGGGATTATTCCTAAACTATCTGGAAAGATTCTTCCACTCAAGAAGCAAAAGACTGTCGCTTGTCGTGGCTTTCGTCATGCTCGTAGTCGGAATCAGCCTTTCAACATTCAGCATCGGAGATGTTCACATCAGGTCATCACTGCTGCTGACGTGCATGATAGCCGGATGCACATTCTGCAATGTTTGCAATGCATCCGAAGAGATAATGGACAGGCTTGACAGATGGACAGGCCCGATATTGGTGTTGTTCTTCGTGATATCAGGCGCTGAACTCGACTTCTCGGTTTTGAAAGACCCGCTCGTTCTGGCGCTCGGCCTCTGCTATATAGCCACGAGATCCACAGGAAAAATCTACGGCGCGTATTTGAGCTCGAGGCTCGAAAGAATGGATGTCAAAACGCAGAAGCATCTGGGAATAACACTTCTGCCGCAAGCCGGAGTGGCTTTAGGAATGGCGAACTCATCCCTGATACTCGAACAAGGCAAAATAATATGCAACATAGTCCTGTTCTCCGTCTTCGTATACGAGATCGCAGGACCGTATATGACAAAGAACGCCCTCATAAAAGCAGGCGAAATCGATACGGAAGCCAGGAAAAGCTCAAGAGTGGAGAATAAAGCATAGAAAGCAAAGTTTCCGAAACTTGAAGGATACGGGATCTATCCGAAGAACAAAGCAGGATGCGATCAACAAAAAAACGCCCGCCTTTTAAGGCGGGTTTTTTTTCATCATCAGCCTAAGGACGCCCCTAAATCAAATTTATAGCGGCAACGCTGGGTATGGATGAAATCAACTTGATTATCTTCTTCGCACTTACAGCCGCAGGAACCTCAAGCCTGAATGTTCCGCACAACATGACGCCATCATCATCATCCAAACGCCCCTCAAGCAAATTGCCATTATACTTTTTAATCGCCGATTCCACCTCACCGAAAATATCGCCTATCCGTTTGGATACTATTTTGAACTTATAGATATTGTACGGACGGTCATCATCCCACGACACGCTTATCATCCTGTCGCTTATCTCCGTCATGTTGGGAATATTAGGACAGTCCTCCCTATGGACTATGATTCCCCGTCCGCGGCTGACATAGCCTATGATCGGATCTCCTTTGACAGGATGACAGCACTTCGCAAACGAAATCATCGTGTTCTTATCCTGACCAACAGAAAGGGAGTTCGTGCTTTTCGGAGCATTCACTACCGTTTTCACAGGCTCATCAGGACGCGCAAGAGCCTCCTTCTTCAGCTCATTCGCCTTCTGGCCCGGCTTGTCCAGATTCTTAACTATAAGATTCTTTGCGAAAACGACATTCGAATCATGCTTGTTCAAATAGGATTTTATCTTTCTTCTAGCGCTCTGCGTGAAGGCGTATTTGAGCCAGGACTCGCGAGGCGCGGCATTCTGAGCAGTGATGATTTCCACGATGTCAGTGTTCTTCAAAGGTTCGGAAAGCGCGATTATATTCCCATTCGCCTTAGCCATCTGACACTTGTTGCCTATGTCGGAATGGATCGCATATGCGAAATCAAGCGCAGTGGACCCGAGCGGAAGCTCTATGGCCTTGCCTCTCGGAGTGAACACCACAATCGTATCCTTCAAGAGGTTGCTTGTAATGTCCTCCATGAAGTTGTCATTATCCTGTATCTCATCCTTCCAATTCTGCATTCTCGCAACAAGCTTGAGAAACTTGTTCTTATCATCCGCATCCTTAAGAGCCCCCATGGATTTCTCGCGGCCGCTTTCCGCCTTATAGGCCCAATGCGCCGCCATTCCGTAATTCGCCGTATTGTCCATGGCATAAGTCCTGATCTGGATCTCAAGCGGAACAACCCTCTTCTCGCTCCTGACCTCATTGCTTTTGGCCGCATCATCAGCCGCAGCAGTGGAAGGACCCTTGCCAACCTCATCCGGCTCGCAACTGATAGGCAACGGAACATCATCGATGATAACAGTAGTATGAAGGCTCTGGTAGTTGTTCGCCTTCGGCATTGCGATATAATCCTTGAAATGACCTTCCACAGGAGTCCACAGCTTATGTATCAGCCCCAATATCGTATAGCATTTGATCTCATTCTTACATATGATCCTCATGCCATAAATATCCTGTATCTGCGATACCTTCCTGCCACGTCGGCGCATTTTCTGATATATCGAATACAAATGCTTTACGCGGCTGCTTATCTGAACTCCATTTATATCGTTTTTCTTCAAGTTCTCCTTGATTATGCTCTCGACCTGACTGAAAAAAGATTGCTGCGCTGCTGACTGAGCGCTTATGTAATCCCTTATCACAGCGTAGTCCTCGGGCTTTATCACCTTGAAAGCCTGATCCTCAAGCTTTATCTTCAAAGTGTTGATGCCGAGCCTATCAGCAAGCGGGGCGAATATATCAAGGCACTCGAACGCTATCTCCCTAGCTCTCTTCGGATCGAGATACTGCAATGTGCTCATGTTGTGAAGCTTGTCAGCGAGTTTTATGATTATGACCCTGGGGTCATCAACCATGGCGAAGAACATCTTGCGAATGGTCTGCGCCTCCTGCTCGGATTTGCTCGTAACATCCACATTGCGTATCTTTGTCACCCCGTCAACCAATTTGACGATTTCATCACCATGCTTGGGGTCAAGCTTACGGATATCCTCAGGCGTGTACTCAGTATCCTCAAGGACATCATGAAGCAACCCGGCAGCCATAGTCGGACAATCCATGCCTATATCATGAAGCGTCTTGGCAACAGCGAAAGGATGAATCATATACGGCTCGCCGGATTTGCGGAGCTGATTACCATGCGCCTTATCTGCGAAAATCGCATATTTCCTCAATTCCCTTCTCTGATCGATCGGCAAATCCGCAAATCCCTTCAGACGTTCCCTGATCAGAGCCGGATGCACTGCTTCCTTGAACTCATCTGCCATATTATCCCGCGCCGCTCCCGTAAAAACTAGATATTTGAAATTGGCTATGTCCGAATACATTTATTCTGCCATATCCAATCGCCGGATATGCGCCGCATATGCGCACTTTGGGTCGCAAAGCCATTTG
>CADBSO010000073.1 GCA_902797395.1 uncultured Spirochaetales bacterium | reverse complement strand
GTTTGTGAAAGCGATAAGAAGCGAGATTTATGTCGACAAGTCTATGCTTCTGTCCGAGCTGAACAGAAGGCTGGGGACCGAGGACTGCTTTCTTGCTGTCTCGCGTCCGCGCCGCTTCGGCAAGACGATGGCCGAGTCCATGATGGCCGCCTATTATTCGAAGGGCTGCGATTCCGAAGGGCTTTTCAAGGGTCTTAAAATCGCTGGTGACCCAGGTTTTCGGAAGCATCTGAACAAGTACAACGTCCTGCATTTGGACATCAACAGGTTCTTTTCGAATTACGGCAAGGACGCCTTGGGCAGGATGAGGACGTCCGTTTTGGCCGAGTTCCGCGAAGAATTTCCCGCTGGCGCATTCGACGACAACTTTGAAGTCACGGATTGCGTCATGGCGGCCTACAAGCTTACCAGGATTCCCTTTGTGGTGATCCTCGACGAATATGATGTCGTTTTCAGGGACGAGAAGGCATCTTGCTTGGAAGAGGAATACCTCAGGCTCTTGAACGCTCTCTTCAAGGGTTCGGATGTGATCTCCTGCATAGCCCTCGCATACATCACCGGCATACTTCCCATAATCCGAGAGAAGGCCCAGAGCAAGCTCAACAACTTCAAGGAGGTAACGTTTCTAAAGCCTGGCAGGTTCGCTCCGTATACCGGATTTACGGTTGATGAGGTCCGCAGCCTGTGCGAAAGATACGGCATGGACTACAACGAGTGCAGGAGTTGGTACGACGGCTACAGCATGAAGGGGCAGGACATATACGCACCCCGCTCTGTGGTCTGCGCGATGCAGGAGGGCGAATATCAGCCGTACTGGAACAGCACATCGTCTTATAGGGCAGTGAAGGATCTCATAGGGCTCAACATGGCGGGAATGAAAGATGATGTAAGGAGAATGATCGCCGGCGGGAGCGTTCCGGTGAATGTGACCAAGTTCGACAACACGCCGGCCAGAATCTGCTCAAAGGACGATGTTTTCACGTTCCTTTGCCATTTGGGGTATCTTTCGTATGATCCTGATATGGAGACTTGCCGCATTCCGAACAGGGAGGTCAGAAACGAGTGGGTGAACTCCATGGAGGACGATTCTGATTATGCGCCTGTTGTTGAGATGATAAGGGGGTCCAAGTCGCTTTTGCGGTTTGCTTGGGAGATGAATGAGAAGGCGCTTGCCGAAGCCATGGAGAGATCGCACGAGAGATTGGCGAGCAGCCTGTCTTACAACAACGAGCAGTCCCTTCAGTCCGCCATACGCCTTGCGTTCTTCTACGCCGACTGTTATTACACCATAGTCATGGAATACCCCGCCGGCAAGGGCTATGCCGACATAGCCCTCATTCCGTACAAGCCCAACATCCCCGCAATGCTCGTCGAATTGAAGGTCAGGGGAACCGCTGGCACGGCGCTTGACCAGATAATGGAGAGGCGCTACTTCGCCGGCCTTGAGAAGTTCCAGGGCAACACCCTCCTGATAGGCGTCAGCTATGATAGGAGCACCAAGGCTCACGAGTGCAAAATCGAGAGAGTGTAGTTTGTTGCGCTTTTATCGGCAAGATTCAATACCTGTTTTAGGGCACTTCTAAAAACCTGCTGTTTGAAAATGCCTGCGTATTTTCGAGACAGAAAAACGCAGATTTTCCTTTACGAGAAGAAAAGGAAAACAGGAATACTGACCGTTCTCGAGGCTTTTTGCCGGTTTTATGGCCGGAAAGGCGTCTGACAGGTTCGGACTCTGAGGTTTTTAGAAGTGCCTTTTACGTAAAAATCGCCTTTATATTTTGCCGATAACGTGCTATAATGTTTCCCGTGGAAAAAGTGGAATACATCTCCGTAGAGGAAACGGCGAGAAATTGGCGGATTAGCGAACGAAGTGTTCGTGGTTACTGCGCACAAGGCCGAGTTGCAGGTGCTATCCTGGAAGGAAAAACATGGAAAATTCCATTGGCATCGCAAAAGCCTGACCGCAAGCCCCGCTATTTTCGTGCGGAGGAAACGCTCCTTACATTTCTCAAGCGCGAAAAGGAAGCTGGCCTTAAAGGCGGAATTTACCATAGAATTCAGATTGACCTTACTTACAACTCGAATCATATTGAAGGCTCAAGGCTCACTCATGATCAGACCCGTCATATCTTTGAGACAAAAACCGTTGGCATTGCTGATGGGGCGGTGAAGGTTGACGATATTATTGAAACGGTCAATCATTTCCGTTGCATTGATCTCATGATTGATAGCGCTCGTTCAAAACTTACGGAAGGTCTTATAAAGCAGCTTCATCTTATTTTGAAATCAGGAACGACGGATAGCCGGAAATCCTGGTTTAGGGTCGGGGACTACAAGTTACTTGAGAATGAGGTTGGAGGGAGTGAAACGGCAAAGCCTGAGGAAGTGGCTGGTGCGGTCAGGACATTGTTGAAGGATTATAATTCCAAATCGAAAATTGATTTTGATGATATTCTGGATTTTCATGTGCGGTTTGAGTCGATTCATCCGTTTCAGGATGGGAACGGGCGCATCGGGCGTTTGATTATGTTCAAGGAGTGTCTCAAGCATAACATTGTTCCGTTTATAATCGACGAGGATCTGAAGATGTATTATTACAGGGGCATTAAGAACTGGAAGATCGAACGAGGTTTTTTACGGGATACATGCCTTGCCGGTCAGGATGCGATGAAGGTCGTTTTAGATTATTTCGGAGTTGGCTACGAATGAGTTTTGAAAATATCGAAAATGTGAGGTTGCATCCTGAATCATATATTGGTCCTCTTGGTGACGGAACGGCATCCGATGATGGCATATATTTTCTGATAATGGAACTGCTGAAAGGTTTTGTGGCGGAATTTTCCGCAGGTTTTTCAAAGGTCATGCATGTGGATTGCACATGCCATAGTGTCAGAATTCGCGATTACGGAAGATGTGTTCGGGAAGAAGCGTTTAGGAGAATGTTTTCCGATGAGGTTTCGTCCGTGCGGTTTCAAAGCATCAAAAGAAGTGCTGATGAGCGCGCGATTGATGGGACGGCGCTTGTGGCGTTGGCGGCTTTGTCAGAGTCCTTCGAGGTATGCGCATGGGATGATGAGACATGTCTTGGGCTTTCTGGTGGAAGCGGCAAGGTAAACGAGTTTGTCAAACGTCCAACTGATGCAGTTGACATGCCGCATGAAATCGATAAGGAGAGCGGCGAAAATAGCATATGTTCCGGAACGGGTTTGGATATTAGTTTTCGGCTCGATGGCAAATCCCGTAGAGGCTTGAGCTGGATAAGCGATGAGATCGTAGGGAAACTGCTAAGGGATATTGCCTGTTCTAATAAAGGTCTTGAGATTAGGTACGGAACCAGATACGGAAAAGAGTTCAGAACCGAAATCATAAGAAGTGACGATGGATCGAAGTATGCCTTGAAAGATATTGCCAATGCAGGTTTCTTCGGGAAAAGAAAAGCGCCGGCGCCAAATGACGAGATGGATCTTTTGCCAGATTTTATATTCGATGTCTATGAGCGCGGGTTCCCGAATGATTTGATGGGAATGTTTGAGAAAGACGAGAAAACGTTTGAATTGTTCGTAAGGCATATGATGCGGTGCGCTGCTGACCCGCATCGGGAGAATGAGGCTGCGTTTTCACTGGCCAGGAAATTCGTCGTGTTGCTTTTGGGCCTTGGAGAGGATGGCTGTCGTGGTACTGGTGCGGATAGTCTGATTGTGAATAGCGTTGAGCTTTTTGGCCGCGAAGATGAGATTGCAATCGTCAACGGGAAAATTGTTTTGTTCATGTTTTACAATGACATGTTCAGATTGGAGGGGTATTATGACAGTGACGAGTATTGCCAATCCGGCGAGTGCATTCGCTATTCTTATGCGAAAGCTTGGTTCGGCAGAAGAAACATCCGCAAGATATTTTTAAAAACAGGCGGTGTCTCAGATTCGGAAATGAAAGAGCTGAGCGACAACAATTTTCTTGTTTTGCCAAGAGAAAAGCTCGTTTGTTTTTTGAATGAGAATCCGTTTTCAAATACATAATGGGGCACACTGTTTCGTTTGGAAAGGCGCTGGAATACGGCAACATATCGTTTAGGGCGCTTCTAAAAACCTGCTGTTTGAAAATATCTGCGGATTTTAGAGACAGAAAAACGGCAATTTTCCTTTCCGAGAAGAAAAGGAAAACAGGAATACTACCGTATTTTGAGGCTTTTTGCCGGTTTTATGGCCGGAAAGGCGCCTGACAGGTTCGGACTCTGAGGTTTTTAGAAGCGCCCTTTATAGGTATGGGAGTCTGTTCTGAAGGCGAATGTCTGACTCTGATGAGACTTTGGTACGAATTGTTTTTGTTTCTTTGCCTTAATTCGATTCTATCATTATAATTGGAATATGGGAATATATGTCAATCCTGAAAATGAGATGTTCGTTGAAGCGCTGAATTCCGAAATTTATGTCGATAAGTCGTTGCTTTTAGCGGAATTGAACAAGTCCATAAGGACGGATGGCAAATTCCTTGCCGTTTCCCGTCCTCGCCGGTTCGGCAAGACCATGGCGGAATCCATGATAGCCGCCTATTACTCTAAGGGTTGTGATTCCGCTGAATTATTCGAAAACCTCGAGATAGCGCGCGACTTGAGTTTTCGCAAGCATTTGAACAAATACAACGTGCTTCACTTGGATATCAACAGATTTTGGTCAAGCTATTGCAGGGAAGCGCTGAATAAAATGAGGATGCTTGTCTTCAAGGAATTCTGCGAAGAATTTCCGGATGTAGTTTTTGATGAAGGTCTTGATGTGGCGGACTGCATCATAATGGCTTACAAGGCCACGAAAATTCCTTTTGTGATAATCATTGATGAATATGATGTGATCTTCCGGGATGAAAAGGCATCTTGTCTTGAGAACGATTATCTTGAATTTCTGAATGCGCTCTTCAAGGGTTCGGATGTGACTTCTTGCATAGCTCTAGCATACATAACCGGCATTCTTCCGATAATCAGGGAAAAAGCCCAGAGCAAACTCAACAACTTCAAGGAAATAACCTTCTTGAATCCGGGGCGGTTTCTGAAATTCACAGGATTCACTTCCCGAGAAGTCCAGTCTCTTTGCAAGAAGTACGGCATGGACTACAATGAGTGCAGGAGCTGGTACGACGGATATGAGATCGATGGCGTGGAGCTTTATGCCCCCAGATCGGTTGTGGAGTCTATGAAGGATGGCAAATACCAGAGCTACTGGAGTCAGACATCCACTTTTAAAGTCATAAGAGAAGTGATCCTTTTGAACTTTGATGGCATGAGAGACGACATTGAAAAAATGCTGGCATCAGGGAGAATTCGTCTGAATGTAACGCGCTTCGATAATTCTCCATTCAGGATGGAGGGCAAGGATGATGCTTTCACGTATCTTTGTCACCTGGGGTATCTTTCTTATGATTACGCGAGCAAGACTTGCCGCATTCCCAATCGTGAAGTTAAGGAGGAGTGGGTTAATGCCATAGAGGGTAATTTTAATTACGATGGCATTATGAATGTGATACATGGGTCGGAAAATGTGCTTGAATCCGTCTGGAAAATGGATGGTGAAGCGCTTGCCAAGGCTTTGGAGAAATCCCATGAGCTTCTTACAAGCAGTTTGTCTTATAGTAACGAGCAGTCGCTGCAGTCCGCTATCCGTCTTGCATTTTTCTATGCCGACACCTGTTATACGATAGTTTTGGAGTATCCCGCCGGCAAGGGATATGCCGATATAGCCTTCATTCCTTACAAGCCCAATATTCCGGCTATGCTTGTCGAGCTTAAAGTGAAGGGCACCGCAGACACTGCTCTTGATCAGATAAGAGACAAGCGTTATTTTGCTGGTCTTGATAAGTTTCGGGGTAATACGCTTCTGGTGGGAGTCAGTTATGACAAGAAGACGAAGAGGCATGAGTGCAGGATAGAGAAAGTCTGAGTTTTGGAAACTTTTGTGATTCCTTGTGATGAAATTCAGGGAATATTTATTGTCGTGATGCTTTTGGGAGGTAGGTGATTATGGCAGAATTGAAAAAAATCTCATATGGGAAAATGAACAGGTTCGTCTTGTTTCTTAAGATGCTGGGAGGCGTAAGCAACAACGCTATTGGCAGGCTCGTTCGGGATTTTCCTTTGGATGGATTCGATGTTTATGATAGGGTTGTTCTTGACAGCTTTATGGAAAAGGCGACCGAAGCCAACAGGCGCGACCGAAGAGAGGCATTTGATTTTTCAAGGATAGAGCGAAGTCAAGTGGATGAGGCTCTGGAGAAATGCAAGCGTTGTGAGGAGATGCTGAAAGCCGCTAATGCCGGGTATTGCACAAGATTCGATGATATTTATCCGTGGCGTGTAAGGGATAGCAAATATCTGTGTCTTAGCGGCGGCAAGATGCTGAAGGATGTCATGCCGAATGTTTTGTATTTCAAAGGCAAATTCGACACGATGTTTTTCTCGGTGAAATCATGCGCTATAGTCGGCGCGAAACAGTGCTCCGAATATGCCGCGCAAGTTGGCAGGAAGGTTTCCTCATTGGCTGTATCCAAAGGCTATGCGATCATCGGAGGACTTATGCCCGGATGTGAAACGGCAGGGCATGAGGGATGCTTGCAGGCAGGCGGCAGGGCTATTGCGGTTTTGGCTTCAGGCATTGACAACGTTTGTCCTCCGCAGGATGCGTCTCTTGCTGAAAGAATCGTTGCCAATGGCGGCTTGCTGCTGTCCGAGCAGCGGCCTGGAACATCTCTCACCCCTTTTTCGCTGACAAAGCGGAACAGGATTCAGGCATTGCTTTCCGATAAGGTGATAGTCCTTCAGTCATCTATCAAAGGCGAGGCGATGAACATTGCCAGAAGCGCTCACGAATTCGGCAAGCAAGTCTATGTTCTTGATCCTAAGGCATTTGGAGCCGGTGATGATGCCGCTGGCAATGCGGAACTGGTTTCAAAAAGCGCCGTAAGGAAGTTCACGCTTGATGATGCGAGCTGTATTTTTGCGGAGTAGATGCCGCCGTATTGCCTTTTGGTTTTTCCTGCTTGCGGTATAATGGAAAATCGCGTATCGCATTGGAGGTTTGCGGCGATGGTTGGAACGAAAAAGAGCACGTCGGTCAAATTTAAGAATCCGTTCGGAACAGTTGGGGCTTTGCTGCGGTTGCAGCTGCGGAAATCAGCTTGCTGGGTTCGGTGTATAAGGATGATGCGCACAAGCGGTTCGACTGTTTTGGCTACTTCGCTTTTCGCTCAAGGTGCAGGCCCTAGTGATGAGACGAATTCCAAGGTCGGAGCGTATTTCAAATATAAGGGCAAGGGCGATATCACGGTTCAGCAGTTTTTTGACAATGCCTATAGGAATTTTTCCTAAAGTCCTGATGGTGACTGGACGATTCCGGAGGAATACCGCTTCGTTTGCGATTACGTGCTGGCTAATGCCTATGTCATAAAGCCTCCTGCTGTTTTTCCCGATGGTGCCGCATATTCGTATGATGCAGAAGAAGGGTGCGAAAGGCAAGCTGGAATTCGATGCCGAAGAAAATCCGATCGTGGTCGGCTCCGGATATTTTTGGATTTCCTATTGCGATATGTCGATTACGACTGCGGAGGCGTTTGAGTTCGAGATGGTGCAATCGCCTATTGTCATAGACCAGCATGATTATATGCCGGTTACTACATTGACAGCCGATAAGGACATGGGAATCGAATCGATGGCCAATGTGTTTGAAGCCCAATATTCGCAGAGCATTGCCGGAATATCCTGCCGGACGCCTCGCGCAGATTGCGATGCGCATTATGGCATATACCTGTTGAGGCGCAATTTCACTTCTCCGGTCGATGGACTCAAGGTTGCGCAGGGCGGCGGGCAATGCGCTCATTCCGGATTTCATAGGTTCCTGCTATCGAGTCAGGTAAGCGTTCAGAAAGGCCAGTTCTATTCCGTTGTGATGACAATGAGAAGTGGTGGCGAATATATAGCTAGCGTTCCTATCGGCCTGTGCTTTCCGGGCGTGATAAACCAGAAGTCGGTTGTGCTCGAGAAGGCGAGCTATGCGCTTCGGAGTGGAATTCGGAGCGATTTCAAAAAGATTTTTGAAGATCAGATTGCTGAAAAGTCCAGAAGCCCGATCCTTGGAGTAAAGGCGTATTATGATAATTTTCCGATCAAGGCTTATGCTGTTCGCCAATCTGGGGATCTGGCCATGAAGCTGAGCACATTCGGAAATGCGTTGTGTTTGCTGGACGGACATAATACTATGACGGTTGTGTTGTCTTTCGCTGGGATATCGTTGTTTGATGTGGGGTCTCCTGCGATAACATGGGCGGTTCTCCCCGGATATGAGGACATAGCTGAGATAGCTGTGATTGAAGGCGCTGGTGTGACGTTGGCTGTCATTATTGCGAAAAAAAGTCGGAAGGGTCATGCTTTCCGTTACGGCCGAGAACATAGGAACAACGGTTTTCAGCATAGAAGTAGCGGATTCGTTCCCTGCAAAGGCAACCGTAGCTGATATAATCAAGGGGAGTTTTATCTGACAGGCGGAACAGCGATGTCACGAGGCTATCCGAATCATAGGTTTGAACTATCGTCCGGATGAAAACGATTGGCTGTTAGTGAAAGCGGCAGCTATTTTTGCATATAAGTTCCGAAAACAATATAATGGATAAAAGAGGTTTTTTCAAAACTCCTTCCTTCATGCCGCTTGCTCTTTTGAATCGAGGCATAAATCCGACGGATTCTTCGAGAAATGTTTTTTCTCGAGAAGAGAAAAAACACTAATACACATGGTATTTGCGGTTTTCTCGAAGAATGCTCTGATTCAAAATGGACTTTGCATCGTTTCGAAATGAGTTTTGAAAAAACCTCAAAAGCCTAATCGCAGTTCTTTTGGTCTTGCGATATGGCTGTACGACGATGCGAGCGGAGGATGCGGCGGTGAAGGTTGTGATTCTGGCTGGTGGTTTGGGGACGCGCATATCCGAGGAGTCTCATCTCAAACCCAAACCGATGATAGAAATAGGCGGGATGCCGATTCTTGTTCATATAATGAAAGGTTATGCCGCTCAGGGTTTCAATGAGTTTGTGATTTGCGCAGGCTACAAGCAGCATATCATAAAGGAGTACTTTGCGCATTATTATCTCTACAGCAGCGACGTGGAGTTCGATCTCGGAAATAATTCAAAAACAATTCTGAAACCGCTGAAAGATGACTGGAAAGTCATAGTGGCTGATACCGGACTCCATACGCAGACTGGCGGACGAGTGAAGAGGATCGGCGACTACATCGACGGAGACGAGTTTATGCTTACGTATGGTGATGGCGTCGCTGACGTTGATTTGGAGAAACTCATGAGATGCCACAGGAAAAGCGGAAAGCTCGCTACTGTTTCATGTTATAATTTCGGGCAATCCAAGGGTGTGATGGATATTTCCAAGGATGGTACGGTTAATGCTTTTCGCGAGAAGAGCGATATGGATGGCGATCTCATAAATATCGGATTCATGGTGCTTGATAGAAGTGTGCTTGATCTGATTGGGGGTGATGACGATCCTCTTGAGGAGGTTCCTTTCCAAAAACTAGTCAAGGAAAAGCAGATGAATGCTTATGTTCATACCGGATTTTGGCAATGCATGGATACCATGCGTGAAAAGGAAAAGCTTGAGAGGCTTTGGGATGAAGGCAAAGCTCCGTGGAAAGTTTGGAGTTGAAAAGGACATTGGCGTTTTCGGATGGCGTTCTTTGAGTTTTACAAGGGGAAAAAGGTTCTGGTGACAGGCGCTACTGGATTCAAGGGTTCGTGGCTGTGTGAGATATTGCTCCGGGCAGGAGCCGATGTATGTGGATATTCGCTTGATCCGCCGACCGATCCGAATCTGTTTTCCATTTTGTCTCTTGGCAAACACATGAGAAATGAAATTGCGGATGTTAGGGATTATGCAAGGTTGGAAAGCGTATTTCAGGATTTCAAGCCGCAGGTGGTTTTTCATCTTGCCGCACAGCCTTTGGTGTTGGATTCTTACGAAAGGCCCAGATACACCTATGAAGTCAATGTGATGGGAACGGTGAACGTGCTGGAATGTGTCAGGAAGACGGATAGCGTTAGGAGCTTTCTGAATGTTACGACGGACAAGGTCTATAGGAATGATGACATTCCGGATCATCCGTTTGCAGAGGATGAGCCGCTTGATGGTTATGATCCGTATAGCAATTCCAAATCCTGCAGCGAACTGGTTACGCATAGCTACGGAAAATCGTTTTTTTATGGAAAGCGGGACTGCGCCATATCGACGGCTAGGGCTGGCAATGTGATAGGCGGCGGGGATTTTGCAGGAAATAGGATTGTGCCGGATTGCGCGAGGGCAATGAAAGGCGGCAGGAACATTGAACTTAGGAATCCTGATTCGACACGGCCTTATCAGCATGTTCTGGAGCCGTTGTTCGCTTATCTTCTGATAGCGCAGAAGCAATACGATGATATTGGGTTCCAGGGTTGCTATAATGTGGGCCCCGACGATGAGGGGTGCTATAGCGCAATGGCGGTTGCGGAGACTTTCATAAGACATTCCGGAGCCGACATGAAATGGATTGACAAGTCGAATCCGAATGCTCCGCATGAGGCGGCGTTTCTTAAACTTGATAATTCGAAACTCAAAAGCGCTTTCGGGTGGAATCCGACATGGAATCTTGACAAGGCTATAGAAAAGAGCGCGGAATGGTATGTGACTTGGATCAAAGGCGGTGATTTGAAGGGATGCGTCGATCGTCAGATTGATGAGTTTGCTGGCGCGTGGCGGTTTTGAAATGATTGGTAGCGTTTGCATGATATCAACTTGCAAGGAATTAGGAGAGTTCGGATGATTGGCGTTACAGGGAATCGCATTATCGATGAGGATATAGGAAGGATTGTCTCTGAAAAGATCGATTGGGGGTTCTTTGCAGGGAAGAGCGTATTGGTAAGCGGAGCTAGTGGAATGATTCCCTGCTATGTTGTTTTCGCTCTTCTGGGCTTGAACGATAGTGTTTTGAGTGGAAACAAGGTGAAAGTATTCGCCTTGGTAAGAAATGCCTCAAAGGCCAAGAAGAAGTTTTCTTCCGTTCTGAACAGAGACGATTTTTTTCTGATTGTAAGCGATGTGTCGGATTTCAAATGCGCTGATAGGCGCTTTGATGTTATCATACATGCGGCAAGTCAGGCAAGCCCAAAATATTATGGAGTCGATCCTGTTGGCACTATGCGGGCCAACACCGTAGGTACTATGAACTTGCTGGAAATTGCAAAAGAGAGCAAAGCGGATCGTTTTCTGTTTGTGAGTTCCGGAGAAGTATATGGTGTGTTGGACAGCTCTATTGATGCCGTAGCTGAGACGTATCATGGTGATGTGGACTGTACGGATGTGCGTTCTTGTTATGCGGAATCCAAAAGGGCTGGTGAAACGATGTGCGTTTCTTATTTTCATCAATATGGAATTCATGCCAGCATGGCAAGGCTTTCTCATACTTTCGGACCTGGATGCGATTTGAAAGACGGTAGGGTTTTCGCGGATTTTGCAAGCAATATAGTCAATGGAGAGAACATAAAACTCAATTCGGACGGATCGGCTTTGAGGAGCTTTCTGTACATAACGGATACGGTATTAGGCTTGTTTTATGTGGTTTTGAGAGGAGAGCCAGCAAAGGCGTATAACATTTCTTCCGCAAAGGAGACATCCATAAGGGATTTGGCGAATATGTTGTGTGAATTATATCCGGAAAAGGGTCTGAAAGCGGAATTTTGCAAAATGAAAGCCGGTGATGGGTATATCCGTTCCAAATCGAGCAGAGCGCAGTTGGATAATTTGAGGCTTCGTTCTTTGGGATGGAATGAGTCGGTTTCTATCGATGTGGGGTTCAGAAGGATGATTGATAGCTATGGAGAATGACATGACGACAAAAGATAAGATATTGGAGCTTGTCAGGCAGTATTACAGGGAGAGCCATATCAAGCCCGAATACAAGGATGGCGATAGGATTCCGTATGCTGCAAGGGTCTACGACGAGAATGAGATGGTGAATCTGGTTGATTCCGCTTTGGAATTCTGGCTTACCGCCGGCAGGTGGTGCGATAAGTTCGAGAAAAGCCTTCAGGATTTTTTGGGGCTTGCTTGTCCGGCTTTGCTTGTGAATTCAGGATCGAGCGCGAACCTTCTGGCATTTATGACACTGACGGCTCCTGAACTCGGTGACAGGCAGGTAAGGAGAGGTGATGAGGTGATAACCGTGGCTTGCGGTTTCCCTACAACCGTTACGCCGATCATAAACTACGGTGCGGTTCCGGTTTTCGTTGATGTCACGATTCCGCAATACAATGTTGACGTTTCCGCGCTTGAAAACGCCTTGTCTGATAAGACCAAGGCTGTGATGCTGGCGCATACGCTTGGCAATCCGTTCGATTTGAAGGCGGTCAAGGATTTCTGCGATAGGCATGGCCTTTGGCTTGTAGAAGACAATTGCGATGCGCTGGGAAGCAGATATTCCATTGGCGGCAAGGAGAGATACACTGGAACAATAGGTGATATAGGCACTAGCAGCTTTTATCCGCCGCATCATATGACCATGGGCGAGGGCGGTGCGGTTTACACTAGCAATCCGCAGCTTTACAGGATCGCAAAATCATTCAGGGATTGGGGCAGGGATTGCGTTTGCCCGTCAGGAACGGATAATTTCTGCAAACATCGCTTTGACGGCCAGTTCGGTGAATTGCCGAAGGGATATGACCATAAATACGTTTATTCGCATTTCGGCTACAATCTGAAAGTCACGGACATGCAGGCTGCCGTTGGCTGCGCTCAGCTCGAGAAATTGCCCTCATTCGTGGAGAAGAGAAAGGGGAACTGGAAATATCTCAGGGATCGTTTGGGGCAATTTGAATCGAAACTGATTCTGCCGGAGGCTTGTCCGGATTCGGATCCGTCGTGGTTCGGGTTCATGATAACTTGCGGAAGCGGTTCTGATTGCGCAAGGATCGTATCTCATCTGGAAGGCTCCGGCATCCAGACGAGGCGGCTTTTCGCTGGCAACCTTATGAAGCATCCGTGTTTTGATCAGATGAGGAAGGAAGGTATCGGATACAGGGTGTCCGGATCCTTGGATAATACCGATAGGATAATGAATGATTCGTTTTGGGTGGGCGTGTATCCGGGGATGACCGAGAGGATGCTCGACAGAATGGCTGAAATGATGGCCGAGGCCTTGCGATAATCATGTTTGATGAGAATGATCGGAACGTTTTGAGGACAATAAGGGCGGATATGCTCAGAATGGTTCACAGAACTCATGCTTCGCATATAGGTTCCGCTTTAAGCGTTGTAGATGCTTTGTATTGCATTTATTCGCGTGTTGCCGATATAAACAAGGATAACATAAGGGGTTTTGATCGGGACAGGGTGATTTTATCGAAAGGTCATGCGAGCATTGCGTTGTATGCTGTTTTGGCGAACTTGGGCCTTATGGATAAGGCGAGGCTCGAAGAGTATTATTCGGATGGTGGAACTCTTCCGGCTCATTTGGATATGAATGCGGCGGAAGGAGTGGATTGTTCCGCAGGCTCATTGGGGCATGGTCTTCCAATTGCAATAGGAATGGCGCTTGCCAATCCGAAAAGGAGAGTGTTTGTCATTCTCGGCGACGGGGAAATGGACGAGGGATCTGTCTGGGAAGGAATTCTGTTTTTGTCAAAACATCATTTGAGCAATTTGCATATTCTGATCGATTTCAATGGATTGCAGGGATCTGATAAAGTTTGCGATGTTGTTGATTTTTCGAGACTTGGGGAGATTCTGCAAGGTTTCTCATTGGATTGCAAGGAAGTTGACGGCCACGATTTGAATCAGATTGAAGATGCTTTGCGCGCAGGTGGTGATATGGCTCATGCGCTGATATTGCGAACGGTAAAGGGCAAAGGCGTGTCATTTATGGAGAACAGATTGGAGTGGCATTACAAGTCCCCTGATGATTCCCAATTGGACGC
Organism: uncultured Spirochaetales bacterium; assembly: GCA_902797395.1. Taxonomy (GTDB): domain Bacteria; phylum Spirochaetota; class Spirochaetia; order Sphaerochaetales; family Sphaerochaetaceae; genus UBA9848. Next base: position 12,572 of record CADBSO010000073.1, on the reverse strand, counting down.
TGCCTTGAAGGAGCTTGGCGTATGAGAAAGACTTTTGCCAATGCTCTTATGAGCATGGCGGAAAAGGACAGTCGGATTTGGCTTCTGACGCCAGATGTCGGTTTCTCTGTTTTGGAGGGCTTCGCGGAAAAGTTTCCGGACAGGTTTTTGAATGTGGGAATCGCCGAGCAGAATGCGGTTGGAATAGCTGCCGGTCTTGCGCTTAGCGGAAAGATTCCATATGTTTACACGATGGCGCCATTTGCTTGCGAAAGAACATTCGAACAGGTGAAAATCGATGCTGCATATATGAATTCCAATGTCAGGATTGTTGGAATCGGCGCCGGGTTTTCGTATGGGCCTGCTGGCGCAACGCATCATGCCATAGAGGATATCGCCATAATGAGAAGCTTGCCGAATATGGCAGTGGTGGCGCCGGGCGATCTCTCCGAGACAAAGGCTCTTGTCAGATATTCGGTTGTTCATTCGGGTCCGATGTATATCCGATTGGGGAAGAACGGGGAGCCGGAATACGAGCACGATGTGGAATTCGGGAAGATTTCGGAAGTCATTAAGGGCGGATCTTGCGCCGTGATATCGACTTCCACAATGCTAGAGGATTGCTATGATGCTTGTTTGGAGCTCAAAAGTGAAGGAATTGATGCCATGTGCTTGAGCGCCCATACGCTAAAACCTTTTGATGAAGAACGCATCGTCGATTTGGTCAGCAGGGGAATTCCTATTGTAACCGTCGAAGAGCATAATGTTATTGGTGGCTTGTATTCTGCCGTTAGCGAGACGGCTGTGAGAACCGGTAGAGGAGTTCGCATTTTGCCGATTGCCGTTCCTGATGCGTTTTCGCATTTTGTTGGCAGTCAGAAGCATATAAGGAGCAGAATGGGACTCGGATGCTTATCCGTAAGGATCGCGGATTTCATGAGGTCCATAGCGGTTGGGAGCGTTTGACGCCATGCCTAGACTTGAGATTGTGATCCCGACGAGGAATCATCCCGAAAGCGTTGAATTGCTGCTGACTGCTTATCACAAGCTTTTTGATTGTTTTGACTTTTCGGTTTCCATACACGATTCAAGTGACGATGACCTTACATTGAAGGCATGCGAAAAATCATCGTTTTTCAATCGCAGGGTTAGGTATTTCAAATATGATGTGTCTGTTTCCATAGACGAGAAGACTCTTCTTGCGCTTAAGCAAGGATGTGCTGATTATTTGCTGTTATGCACCGATGGCATACTGGTGAAGGCTGACAATCTTTTTGAGTCTGGTTTGCTTGAGGAAAAATTCAATGTCTGCTGCATGTATCCGAAGGACAGGATGGTGGAGAGGATTTACTATGCGAGGACAATCGCCAAGCAGGATGTGGACAGTTCAAAATATTTGTTTTTTTATCATAACTTTTGGGAATTGATATTGTACGGAGCTTCCATCATATCGAAGGAGATTGCGGAATCAATTGATGTGTCTGAGATGTGTCGCAAGTATTCAGGCACCGGATTCATTTACCCGTCAACATTGGTGGAATTGGCGGAAAATGGATTCAGGACGGTTTTTTTGGATGCGTTTGCTGATACTCCTTTGCATAAGAGCGGATGGCTGAAGTCAGGGCATGCGATTGAGCAGTGGAGCAAGTCTCTGCATGATTGCGTGGCTGCAATAGACGATTGTTATCTTGATGAGAGGACGAAAAAGCATATTTTGTATGAGCATAAGCTCGGGAATTTTCTTTCAACGGGAATGTTTTTGTACTTCAAGTACTACAGGTCCTTTGATTTTCGCATTTTCAGAAAATACAGGTCGTATGTTCTTGATATGATGAGCGCTACGAGGATTGGATTGTATTTCGCGCTTGTTGTTCCTAGATTTCTGATTGTTATTCCGTATTCGGCTTATGATTGGATATTGAAAAAAATGCGGGAAAAGCGGTTTTGCAGGTATATGAATTCGATTGGCTGCAAAGAAGCAGCCGAATGAGGGGTTGGCTATGAGGGTATCGGTTTTCTGCTGTCAGCATAAGAAATATTCCAAATATGATTTTGATTGCGTCAGGTATGTTCAGGTCGGAAAAGCGCTGTCGAAGTCCGATTTAGGCATAATCGGTGATGACACCGGAGACAACATATCGGACAAGAATCCGTATTTTAGCGAGTTGACTGCCACATATTGGATATGGAGGAATTGTTCGGATGATGTTGTAGGGCTTGTTCATTACAGGAGATTCTTCAATTTGTCCGATAAGAGCCATAAGGTTGTTTTGAATTTCAAGAAACTATCAGTTTTGGAGCTTGATTGCGGCAGGATCTCCCAAATGATGGAGGACTGCGATGTTATTTTGCCGAAGCAGTATTGTTTTCTTAATAAAGCTGGGAAGCATTACGAGAAAGGCTGGTATGCGAACGATATGAGGATAGTGATGCGTTGCATAAAGGAGAAATATCCTGATATCTATCCTTATGCCGTGGAATGCATGAACAAGAGGTGGGGTTATTGCTTCAACATGCTGATTGCCAAAAAAAGCCTGTTCGATGAGTATGCGTCTTTTTTATTCGGCGTTCTCTTTGAAGTTGAAAAGGAAATACAGCCGGAATTGGATTCCAGAAATTCGTATCAGCGTCGCGCATATGGGTTTTTAGCTGAACATCTTATGACGATATTTATGACATACAAGCGCAGCGCTTGTGGTGTGAGAATCATTGAGCGTCAGGTGTCCAATTGCTTCGAGAATGGGTTTTCGGAGGCGTTTGACTTTTTTAGAAGGGAAGTGAAGTTTGGAGTTCAGGATATTTTCGGCATTCGGCGCGGCTAGATTTCAGAATAAGAGACTCGGCATGCGGTGCCGGTGGGCTCGGATTTTGCATGTAGGACGGATTTTGATGGTTGAGGTTCCGGTCTGATCATGATGAGGTGATGTTTTATGAGAATAGGTATGTTTGCTGATTCCTTTCTTCCGATATACGATGGTGTTGGCAGGGTGATGAAGGCTTATGCTGATAACCTCTCCGGACGCGGTCATGAGGTTTATGTTATTACTGCCTTGAATGATACGGGATATCGGGGTACCCTCGGTTATGAGATTTTGGATTTCAAATCCTTTCGTGTGAGCAAGTCCCTTCCATACAGATCCGGATTTCCCCGCAAGGACAAGCATCTGATGCAGAGGCTTGACATGATCGATTTCGATATATTGCACATACATGACCCCGCTATGGCAAGCAGGCTGGCGCTTAGGATCGCAAAGGAGAGGCATATTCCTTGCGTCGGATCGTTCCATACCAAATTCTACGATGAGATACGTTCCGCTACCGGATCCAAGCTTGTGGCGAGGGCTGTTACAAGAAACATAGCCAAACTGTATTCCAAATGCTCAGAAGTCTGGGCGGTGGCATCAGGCACGAAGCAGACGTTGATTGATTATGGATGCAGCAAGGACTTGAGGATTCGGATAATGCCGAACGGAACCGACATCAGAACGCTTGATGAGAACATGGTCCCGGATGTGATCTCCAAATACGGAATAAGGCGTGACGTTCCGGTGTTCATGTTCGTCGGAAGGATCAATTGGAATAAGAACATCAGGATGGTTGTGGATGCTCTCGAAATCTATAAGTCAAAAGGGCATGAATTCCAATTCGTTTTTGTCGGAGCGGGTCCGGATTTTGAGGATTGCAGCTCATACGTGAAATCAAAGGGATTGGATTGCGATGTGAAAATGATCGGGTTTGTTGACGATTGCCGGATTCTTGATTGCTTGTATTCCGTTGCGACGCTGATGGTTTTTCCCAGCATATTCGATAACTCCCCTTTAGCGGTCAGGGAGGCGGCGGCTATGAGGCTTCCGAGTCTGGTTGTGGCCGGTTCGTGCTCAAGCGAGGGGATTGATGATATGCGCAATGGGGTTCTGGTCGATAATTCGCCTGAGAGCATAGCGGCAGGAATGGAGAGGTTTGCTTTTCTTTCGGATTCCCGGCGTCATGAGATATGCGATTGCGCCTTTCAGACCATACCGAAATCGTGGAGTGATATTGCGGGCGAGGTCGAATCCATATATGCCGAATTGATTGGCGCTCGTTGTTGATTGCTGGGGGGGGGCTTTGCATAAAAAGGCGTTAAATGGTATATTCAATTGCAGATGCGATGCAGAGGTGATGGGCTTTTATGTATGATTATCTTATAGTCGGCTCCGGTTTGTTTGGTTCGGTATGCGCGTATGAATTGACCCGGAAGGGCAGGAGATGTTTGTGCCTTGATAAGAGAGCGCAGATCGGCGGTAACATATTCACGCAGAAGTATGACAACATAAATGTTCATGTCTACGGGGCGCATATATTCCACACGTCCGATGAGAGGATATGGAATTACGTCAACTCGTTTGTTCCTTTTCATCCTTATGTCAATTCTCCAATAGCATCATACAAGGGCAAGTACTATAACCTTCCGTTCAATATGAATACTTTTTATCAGATGTGGGGCGTTAGGACTCCCGAGGAAGCCGTTGCGAAAATAGAGGAAGGAAGAAAGGAAATAAAAGGTGAGCCCAGAAATCTTGAGGAGCAGGCGATTTCGCTTGTCGGCAGGGAGATCTATGAGGCTTTGATAAAAGGATACACGCAGAAGCAGTGGGGCAGGAAATGCACCGAGCTCGATCCGAGCATCATAAGGCGCCTTCCCGTTCGTCTGAGATTTGATAACAATTATTTTAACGATGCGTATCAGGGCATGCCTGAGGATGGCTATACTCCGATAATAGAGCGGATGCTGGAAAAGACCGATGTTGAATTGAATATTGATTATAATTCCAATCGTGATAAATATCGGGGAATTGCTAAAAGAGTGATATATACGGGAATGGCTGACGCCTTGTACGATTTCAAATTCGGCGAGTTGGAATACCGCAGCGAGAGGTTTGAGCACAAGTGCTTCAATATCGGAAACATGCAAGGGGTTGCCGTCATAAACCATACTGATGTTACGCCTGCTTATACGCGTTCGATTGAGCATAAGCACTTTGAGTTCTGGAAATCCGATCCGAACGACAAGAAGACTTGGGTGTCTTATGAATATCCTGTGGATTATAAGGAGACCGGCGAACCTTACTATCCGATAAGCAGCCAAAGGAATCTCGATTTGTGGAACAGATATGCTGATCTTGCTAAAAAGGATGGGATAATATTGGGTGGCAGGCTTGCTTTGTATAGGTATTTCGATATGGACAAGACCATAATCAATGCATTGGAACTGGTAAGGAGTTTGGAGTGATTTGTCCGCATATCGCGTCGTAAGCGTATGAAAATAGGATATTTTTACATAAAAGCCGGTAACGGCCATTATATTCCTGCGAAAGCCATGTATGAGAAAACCGTGGAGGCGCATGGCGCGGACAGCGCTGTTCTGGTTGATTTCTATAGGGAGGTCGTGAAGGATAACGATAATGCCGAGTGGACGCAGAAGATGTGGTCGGAGCTGATGCTCAGGCCAGGTCGCGAGAAGTTCGAGTCTTGGCTTTACGATCATAATTTCCTTTGGTGCAAATCCATTCACAAGCATTTTCTATCCAGAAAATACAAGAAGCCGTTTCGCGAATACATAACGGAAACGGGCATTGACAGAATAGTCGTGACGAATTGTGTTGCGGCCTGCATAGTCGCTAGCCTCGTCAGGGTTTGCAAATTAGGCATTCCCGTATATTACTATTGCAGTGATCTGATCTATTGCTATGATTTTGCGGCTAGGGACAAGGATATAACAGGATTCATTGCTCCAAGCGCCGAGTGCGTGTGCGATTTGGAAAAAAAGCATGCGTCGAATATTGTAAGAATTCCCATTCCCATACAGAACCAGATAAAGAACGCATGCGTGCTGGATACGCTGGAAGCGAAACGCAGATTGGGCATTGATGAGGAGAAGTTCTGTCTTTTATATCAGCTTGGCGGTGAGGGGAAGGGCCGGTTCGGACTTCTTGAGCTGTGCGCCAGAAACTCGTTGAATGTGAATTTCATCATACTTGGCAGATTGTCTGAGGATACGCAAAGCGCTTTGGATGAGTTCACTTCGGAATATCCGAACATAAGCATCACCGCTCCTGGTTTTGTCAGCAATGTGCAGGATTATGTGATGGCTAGCGATATAGTCATGAGTCAGAGCGGACTTAACAGCATTGCGGAGAGCCTTTTTCTTGGTGTTCCGGTTTTGCTTTCGCTTTTGTTTTATGTGGGATTGCCAATGGAGGCGTTCATAAAGGAGCATGGGATAGGTTTTGTAGCCGTATCAGCGCAGGAGCAATATGAATGCATAAGAAAGCTTATGGCGGATAGAAGCATTCTGCAGGACTGCAGGCGCAACATCTCAAAATTGGAATTTGAGTATGATGCCGGAAAAGCGGCTGAAGCGATTTTTGATGAAATGAGCGGATACGGTTCCTGACGGATCGCGCGAGCTGGAGGAGCGGAATGGATATATTGGTTTTGGCGGCGGGCATGGCATCCAGATATGGTGGTCTGAAGCAGCTTGAGCCTGTGGGGCGCCATGGCGAGGTTTTGCTTGATTACGGCATTTACGATGCGGTCCGATCAGGATGTGACAGGGTGGTGTTTGTCATTAGAAAGGACATAGAGTCCGATTTCAGAAGCAGGGTTTTTGACAGGATAGCCGCTCATGTGGATTGCGAATATGTTTTCCAGGACAAGACTTCAAGGCTTCCCAAATCGTTGTTTCATCTTGCTCAGGATCGTCAGAAGCCATATGGGACCGTTCAGGCGCTGCTGTGCGCTGAGGATAAGATAAAATCAGATTTCATAATAATAAATTCGGATGATTATTATGGCGCTTCATCCTACGGAATGCTTTGCGACCATTTCAAGACGTCTGCAAAGAGCGCGCTGGTGGGCTATCAGCTTGACAAGACGCTTTTGGGGGGCGGAAGGGTGAATAGGGGCGTTTGCGTATTTGATTCCGCAGGTCGCCTGACCGGGATTGAGGAGACATATGACATAGGCGTGGAATCCGGGGTTGTTGTCGGACGTACGAGGACGCGCAATAGGGTCAATATGACAGGCAAGGAGATGGCTTCGATGAATCTTTTCGGATTTCCGCATTCGGTGTTTCCTCTTCTTAATGAATATTGGGCTAAGTTTACGGATCGCTTGAGGATAGATAATTCCAAGGAATGCGTTCTCTCGGTGTTCTGCGATGAGAAGCTGACCGAAGGGGAAATCGAATTCGAATGCTATCGCGCTAAGGACGAATGGTTCGGAATGACATATAAGGAGGATACTCCGCTTGTGCGGGCGAAGATAGCCAAATACATACAGCAGGGCGTGTATCCTGATTGCTTGTGGGAGTGAAGAGATGAATGTTCTGCTTACCGGTGGGGCCGGATACATAGGGTCGCATACCGCCCTGGAATTGCTGAGAGCTGGTCATGATGTTGTGATTGCTGATGACTTCTCCAATAGCTCGGAATCCAGTGTGAGGGCGATTGAGAAGGAAACCGGAAAGAAGGTCAGGCTTTATGCTTGTGATGTCTCAGATGCGTTGAAGTGCAAGATGATATTTGAGGAGAACAAGTTTGATGCGGTGATACATTTCGCCGGTTATAAGGCTGTCGGCGAATCGGTAGCCAAGCCTTTGATGTATTTCAGGAACAATTTCCTTTCCGCTATTGCGGTTCTGGAATCCATGCTCGAACATGGTGTGAATCTGTTTGTGTTCTCATCATCGGCTACGGTATACGGAACATGCCAGGATATGCCTCTTGTGGAGTCCTCGTCGCTTGGAGTGACCTCTCCTTATGGAAGGACCAAGCTTGTCATAGAGCAGATGTGTGAGGATGTGTGCAAGGCGAATCCCGATTTCAAGGCGGTAATGCTCAGATATTTCAATCCCATAGGAGCGGATGCGAGTCTTGCAGTGGGTGAGAATCCGAAGGGAATACCCAATAATCTGATGCCGTATTTGTGTAAAGTCGCTTCCGGCGAATTGGATCACCTCAGCGTTTTCGGAAAGGACTATGATACGCCTGATGGAACATGCATACGTGATTTCATTCATATAAGCGATTTGGCTTCGGGTCACATGGCGGCCGTGGAAAAATCCGGTTCGCTGCCGAAAGGAATCAGCTGTTTTAATTTGGGGACCGGCAAGGGCACGAGCGTGGATGAGCTTGTGAGCATATTCAATTCGGTCAATGGAAACAAGGTGAAATTCGTTTATGCCGGAAGAAGGCCTGGTGATGTTCCAGTGTCGTATGCTGATGTTTCGAAGGCGAATGAGGTTCTTGGGTGGAAAGCTTCGCATAGTCTGGAGGATGCATGCGCAACGGCGTATGCTTATCAGATGAAGTGCTCTGAAGGCCGCCACTGAAAAGCTTTCGCTTCCTTGCTTTCCTTTCTATTGCCGCAATTAGGTTTGGTTGCAAATTGATTTGCAATCCTGTAAAATTCTAATCTTATAGGCATACTAAAATATTTAGGAGAGAAGTGATGAAGAAGTTTTTGTGCGTTTTGCTTGCATTGTGCTCCGTTTTTGCGTTTTCATGTTCGAAAAAGGGCGGAGCGTCGTCTTCGAGGCTGCGTTTTGTTACGGGTGGTGAGAGCGGAACATATTACGCTTTCGGTTCGGTTTTGGCGCAGCATGCTACCAATAACACATCTGTAAATGTGATAAGTCAGGTCGGCGCTGGTTCGCAGGGCAATGTGAACAAGCTGCAGGATCGTGAGGCTGAACTTGGTTTTTGCCAATCCGATGTCGCATCATATGCATACAATGGAACCAATCTTTTTGAGAAAACCGGAAAGGTCGGCAATTTCAGCGTGCTCGGTTCGCTTTATGACGAGCAGATCCAAATCATTACGACTAATCCCAGGATCAGAAGCGTATCTGATTTGAAGGGAAAGAAGGTGTCGATAGGGTCGTCCGGATCGGGCGTGTATTTCAATGCGCTGGATGTTCTTGGGGAATATGGGTTGAGCGAATATGATATTGTCGCCACATACCAGTCTTTCGGTGATAGCGCGAATGACATTCGCGACGGGAAAATAGATGCCGCTTTCATAGTTGCAGGCGCTCCGACCACAGCTGTAGTCGACCTTAATGCCTCTAAGAAGGTGTATCTTGTCGGATTGGAGGATAACCATGTCAGGAATCTCATAAAGAATCATCCTTTCTATAAGAGAAACGTCATATCAAAGAGCGTATATGGAACGGATGAGGATGTGGTGACGCTCAGCGTCAGCGCTTTGATTCTGGTTCGGGATGATGTTTCCGAGGATGCGGCGTATCAGCTGACGAAGGATATTTTCGAGAATCCTGCGGCTCTTGTCAATTTGCATGCCAAATACGGTGAATTGAGTCTTGATTCCGCCACCGGAATAAAGGGAATTCCTTATCATAAGGGCAGTGCCAAGTATTATGGCGAGAAAGGCATTGACGTCGAGGTCAAGGAGTGATGCCTAAAGGTAACGCTGGCAATAGCGTAGAAGGCCAGGTATCGATTTCGGATAGCGAGAGGATTCTCAGAAAATTTGATAGGGAGTCCAATACGAGGATATGGACCGGAAGCTTCAAGACGGTGGTGTCTTCGCTTTCGGTTTTGTTCTCGCTTTATTGCATCTATATGACGCTTTTCAGCACCGCTCTTCCGGAAGTCAGGCTTTCAAGGTTCTTGTCGTTTATAATCATAATAGGTTTCCTTCATTATCCTGCGACTAAGGGTCATCATAGGGAAAATCATATTCCCGTGCTTGATATCATCCTGATGGCCATAGGCGCCGCATGTTTCATGTATTTCGCGGTGAATGCTTTGAGCATCATCAAGGTATCGACTAGAATCTCAGCGGTTGATACGGCTATTGCGTGGGCAGGCATAGTGATTCTTTTCGAGTTGGCGAGGAGATGCGTCGGCCTTCCGATAATCTGCGTGGCGGGCTGTCTTTTGCTCTATGCGATTTATGATCAGTTCTCGTGGGGAATGACATTCGTCCAGGTTTTCAGGGGCATGGCCCATACGCTTTTTTATACCACTAATGGTGTGATCGGCACGCCTGTGAATGTGTGCTATACTTACATAGTCCTGTTCATAATCTTCGGAGCATTTCTTGAAAAGACGGGAATCGCCGGGTTTTTCATATCTCTGGCGAATAGGATTGCGGGAAGGTCTTCGGGCGGTCCGGCCAAGGTCGCTGTGATATCATCCGCGCTTTGCGGCATGGTTTCCGGGTCTTCCGTTGGCAATACGGTGACGACTGGCAGTGTTACCATACCAATGATGAAGAAGACCGGGTATGATTCCGAATTCGCCGCTGCAACCGAGGCTGCGGCATCTACCGGAGGTCAGATCATGCCTCCGATAATGGGGGCGGCCGCATTCCTGATGTCGGAATACATAGGGATACCTTATTCGTCTGTTGCTGCCAAGGCAATACTGCCAGCTGTCCTGTATTTCGCCGGAATTTTCATTTCGGTTCATCTGGAAGCGAAAAAACTGAATTTGAAAGGGGTTTCGACTGGTGAGCTGATTCCTTGGAAAACGCTGCTTGTGAAGTCTTATCTTCTGATTCCGCTGATTGTTCTGGTGGCTATGGTTTCGACGGGAATCAGGACAATGCAATACAGCGCGGCCATTTCAATAGCCTTTGCGGTTGTGATCGGATTTTTGAATCCGGAAGCAAGGGGTGATGGAGGGTTCAAGCGATCATGCGTGAGCTATCTCGGAAAGATCTCGCAAGCTCTTGAAGCCGGAGCCAAGTCTGCGGTTACGGTTTCGGTCGCTTGCGGAATAGCCGGAGTGATAGCCGGTTGCATTACTGTTACCGGTCTTGCTTCGGTTCTGATAAACAGGATAGTCGGAATAGCAGGCAATGCCAAGCTGATAGGGTATCTGCTTACCATGATAAGCTGCATAATACTCGGAATGGGTGTTCCGACTACAGCGAACTATTGCATTATGGCATCGACTACCGCGCCTATAATGATAAGCATGGGCGTGCCTGTAGTGGCTGCGCATTTCTTTGTGTTTTATTTCGGCATAGTCGCTGATATAACGCCTCCTGTGGCTTTGGCGGCTTATGCTGGCAGCGCTATAGCAAAGGCGAATCCCATGAGAACCGGGGTCAAGGCTACCAGATTGGCCATAGCCGCATTTATAATACCGTTCGTATTCGCATACAGCCCTTCGATGCTGTTTGAGAATGTCGCAGGGGTCTGGGAAATCATACAGATAAGCCTTACGTCCCTGATTGGAATATTCGGAGTAGCGGCTGCGCTTACCGGATATGTGTTTAAAAACAATAATTATATCGAGCGCGCCATGTATCTTGTAGGCGGCCTCACGCTCATAGTTCCGGGTCTTATCACTGATCTTACCGGACTTGTTCTTGTTGGTGGAATGATGGCTTATGATTATCTGCGCCGTAATGAGGGACGAAAGCCGGCAAAATGCTCCTGATGCCAGGAATGTGAGATACGTGAAGATCAAATCCGAAAGGAACAGAACCATCATATTGGATGATATGGAAATACCGGCTTTGCGAAGCCGGTTGGTTCTGCCTTCCGATGTCGGTTTGGGTGGCATTCCCTTGGACTCCGTGATAAACGGAGACATGATGAGCGTGATTGATCGCTTGCCGGATGCCTTCGCCGATCTTATAATAGTTGATCCCCCATATAATCTGACAAAGGTTTTCAATACTAGCAAGTTTTCAGCGAGAAGCGAAAGCGAATATAATGATTATCTTGCTTCGTGGATGCCGAAGGTGTGCGCCAAGCTTAAGCGCAACGGATCGCTTTATATGTGTTGCGATTGGAAATGCTCGTCTTCTGTTCAGCGCGTTCTCTCCGGTGAGCTTGTCGTTTTGAATAGGATAACATGGCAGCGTGAGAAAGGCCGCGGGGCGTCAGGGAATTGGAAGAATTCCATGGAGGATATCTGGTTTGCCGTTCGCGATCCTGATGATTATCACTTCGATGTGGAATCGGTGAAGATGAAAAGAAGGGTAGTTGCGCCGTATACTAAGGATGGTGCTCCGAAAGGGTGGAATGCGGAGCCTGATGGAAATTACAGGATAACATTTCCTTCCAATTTTTGGGATGACATCACAATACCTTTTTGGTCGATGCCTGAAAACACCGAGCATCCTACGCAGAAGCCTGAGAAACTTTATGCTAAGTTGGTTTTGGCATCGTCGAGGCCGGGTGATATCGTATTCGATCCGTTTTCAGGAAGCGGAACCGCATGCGTGGTTGCGAAGAAGCTAGGCAGGCATTATTGCGGAATCGAGATTGATGAGAAGTATTGCCTTTTGGCTGAGAAGCGCTTGTCTTTGGCTGATGGTGACAAGAGCATACAGGGCTTTGAGGACGGGTTTTTTTGGGAACGCAATTCCAAGCCATCCGCAGCGCGTTCCGCTTCAAGTGAAAAAAAAGGCTATGTCCGAAAGTTTGACTGATAGGACAGAGCCGCAGGGCCGGAGAGGTGCTGGAGAGGCGCGCTTTGGGGCGAAAAGCCTAATGCAGGATAAGGCTTCGCGCCTATCCGAATGGCTTTGCGACCCAAAGCGCGCATATGCGGCGCATATCCGGCGAT
>CADBSO010000072.1 GCA_902797395.1 uncultured Spirochaetales bacterium | reverse complement strand
GCTTAACACCATTATAAGGGATTATGGGGTTTTGTTCATTTACGCCACAAACAATCGCGGCGTTGCACTTGGCTTGCTAATTCGCCAATTTTAATTGGAATCAAAGAATCATTTACACTTATAAAACCATCAATTCCTTTATTTCTTTGTACTGGAATCGCATTTAATAATGATAGAGTATTCAGTTCTAATTCATTCTTTTCAATATATGAATTTATTCCATTTGATAGTACGTTGGATTCTGATATTACCATCTCTTGGGTTCTTTTATTTGAAAGAGACACAGCATCTTGATTGCTGTCGATTCCAATATATTTTCTATTAAGAGATTTAGCGGCCACACATGACGTACCACTACCACAAAAAGGATCCAACACCTTCTCGCCAAGCCTAGGATTTACGATTTCAGTCATTATCTCGGTAATAGCACGCGGAGTATAAAACTCCCCATAATTTCCCGCACTCTGCAAATTGCGTAAAATGCTCTCGTATATATCCCCAAAAACATGACGGTCCTCACTCGCATTGAAATCAATTTGGTTTAACAAATTCACAACCTGGCGAATCATAGTCCCGTTCTTCATATAATTTTCGTTCCACTGAAAATATCACGAATCATCACAGCTCATCTATTTACTTGGCCATTCGAACTAGAAACATCTAAGTTTTCAAGAGCCGGAAACAGTTCCGAATCAATAAATTCCTTCAGCTTATCTCCCGTCATCCCTTCGCAGTCAGCTGCCCAATCCCGCCACTTAAAGCCTTCCGGAATCACAGAAACATAATTCTCGTCAAGCAGTTCAAGTTCCGCATCCTTATCATCCAAAACTTTAAGCGTTATCATCCATCCCAACTGCTCGATCCGCTGCGCATCTCCTGACACTCCCTGATCTTTTCGCATTATATTCTGCAATGATTTAAGGGCATTTCTAAAAACCTGCTGTCCAGAGAGCGGCTGTGGATTTCAGAGGCGGAAAACCGCCCGAAGGCTGCATAATACTGTCGTATTTTGCTGTTTTCGGGTGGTTTTCAGTCCTGAAAGACATTGGCGAAATCGGATTCTGAGGTTTTTAGAAGTGCCCTTAATAATACCATCTATATCCGACATCTATTCTCTGCCTCCACCCTTCCCTGCTACAAACCATCGTCCTGCTTTATCAGAACCCGCGCGTTCGATTAGTCCTTTTCCCTTCAAAGACGCAAAGAGCCGTTCTGTCTGCCTCTTGCTCACTCCCAGAATCCTGCTCGCTTTTTGCGCCGAAACATTTGAATCCTTAACTATCAACTCAAGCAATTTTTTTCATTTACACCGACATTTACACCGACATCGTTGCTTCCATCCAAGTCTGTTAATGAATCAGATTCCAATAATACTGACTTCAAAGCACTAAAATGCAACCTTACGCCATTGCCTATAATCTCGTATCTTAGCATATCTGCGCCCAATCCCTTGCAAGAATTGCATATCTTTTCTATTCCGCAACCCCAATTTTCAATATATCCCGCTCTGTAAAACACATTCGCAATATCCGGATTGTAAGGTTTAGACTCATGCGCTTCCAACAGGGTCTGCGCTGTCCATCCTTCTGGCAAAACACATTGGTTGCTTATTATGATTAATTCGTTTTCAATGCGAATTTGTATAGGAACGCCAAACATATAAACATTGTGAACCAAAGCATTGTAAATTGCCTCGCGAATCGCATCACGCGCATAAGGATATGTCTCCACACGCCTGTCGTGCTCGTATGTGATTTTAGTCTTCAAGTATTTCAAATATATCAGATCAATTGCCTTGTCAGCGATTTGAATAAGAGAGCTTTCCAATGTATCCTGATACAATAGTTCTCCTTTCGAATCAAATCTTCCTATTTTGAGGAAGCTTCCATTCTGCAGAACGCTCGGATCGTTATGGCGAATTAGCAAGCCGTAGTAGCAACGCTGCGAGTTCTCGCAGCATGAATGAATAAAACCCCATAATCCTTTATAACGGTGTTGAACAAAAATCATCATTTGGAGGAAACATGGGGTATAACCATATTAGCATTTTCGAAAGGGAAAGCATACTATTGGGAACTCCGGAAGGACTGTCCATCACAAAAATTGCCGAGAGCCTGTCAAGAAGCAAATCAACAGCATCAAGAGAGTTGAGGAGGAATTCCGAAAATGGAAATTACTCTCCGATTATTGCAGACAGCAAATGCAAATCAAGACGCGAGAGCTGCAAAACGGACAAAAAGCCTTCAGGTAAAATGCTTTGCGATTTCGTTGCGGATAGGTTCCTGAATCACCAATGGCCGCCTGAGCAGATGGCAGAGAGGGCAGAATCAGAAGCAGGAGGGTTCGGCCCTAGCCATCATACCGTATGCAGAGGCGTAAAGGACTGGCGGTTTGATAAGCGCAGAAGAGCGGATGGACTATAAAAGCGTCGAGGAAGCTTCGTCATAGGGGCAGGAAGAGGCGCAGAAAGGGCGCGAATGACGATGTTGACGAAAACGAGAAGTTCTCGGAAACTCTTTTGAAACAGATCATGGCATAGGGCAAAGACCCGCCGAAGCAGAAACAAGGGAGCAAATCGGACATTGGGAAGCCGATACGGTTCTTGGCAAAAAGGGTGGAGTCTGTTTCACCGCTCCTGCG
>CADBSO010000071.1 GCA_902797395.1 uncultured Spirochaetales bacterium | reverse complement strand
CTTGCGGATTACTTCACTTAAAGCATTAACTGGTATCAACAAAAATCCCCAGATAAAATTATTGCAAAGCCAATAGTTTCCAGATTCGGATACTTCATTGACAATTCTGACAATCATAAGGGCATAGACTATATTTGCGATGAATTGCTGCATACCTGAAAAAGCACCTATTATACTCCAGTCCTTAATCAATACTAAATCGCTTTTTCCAAAACGAGAAATCTTTATCGATTTTTGTATTAAAAGGATAACAAGCGCAACGACTGAAAGAATTGTGCTTGTTAAAATTTTAGCAAGCCCTACCCCGATAACACCAAAAACAGGAATAATTAGAAAATCACTCAATACTGTGGCAAATACTTTGAAAGCTAAAAATATATAAATATTTACACTTCTGCCGATGACTACAAATACAACATTGGCAAAATCAGCAACAACGCCTATCATAAACGCAAAGGTTGAGAGCAAGAGATATGTATTTATTAATGACAAATCAGTTTCTTGCGGATTCATAAAAGAAATCAAGTATTTTGAATAAAGCAAGACTACAATTGAAAACACAGAATATAATAAGAAAACCAAAACAAACGATTTGAAAACACTACATGCAAAGCTCTCTTTGTCGTTTTTTAATATACCGTTTAAGATTGAATAAAGCGGAATAATCAAAAACGCCTGTATGGTTTCATCTATCAAATCATACCATTCGATTTGCCCTATTATATCTATAGCCTTTACAGAGATATTCGTCGAAACAACAAAGGTTTCTACAGTCTGAAGCAGAAATGGCACGAGAGAAAGTGCAATCAAGCTTAAAAACAGCTTCCAATCAAATTGCCTTAATTCCAAATACTTTATGTTTTTTATACTAATCATATGCAACAACTCATGTAATATGCTACTTTAATTGGTATTTTTGCTCAAAAAGTTCCGAAATTTGGGGTTTATACCGTGCTAAATTAGGAGGGATCGTTTTTTATTTTTAGACATAGGGGGTCGCCCTATTTTGGGAAATTCTTAAGCTTTAGTAAAACCGACTGCTCGCTACTACAAGAATCAGTCGAATTTACTAAAAAAACAAAAAATGCCAAAATAGGCTAAATGACCCCAAAAAGCGATTTTTCATTGTATCTAGTGAGTGCAAGAAATAAGCGGCAGAAGGAAACGAACCACAATCGGAATCGCCCGAAGGCGCTTCATTGTGTCATCTCGCCACTCCTGCCGGTTGGAACGAAACAAACCATAATCGGAATCGCCCGAAGGCGCTTCATTACGTAATCCCACCCCTTTCTAACGCCTGAGGAAGACAATCCTGCAAACCGAACGATTGCAGACAATCGCCGATGGCTTTTCAAAATGCCTCGGAATTTCCTTGAAATCCGGCAAAGCGCAAACGCAAAAAAATAGAGCCGATTCACCGGCTCTCAGAGAAATGTCCTTGACATTTTGCAAAGCCATTGCATCGCCACGCGACGCTACGGCTTGCAGGATTATTTTCCACGAAGCGGCAGAAGGGAATCGAACCCTCATCAGAAACGCCCTCGGGCGGTTATTGCGTCATCTCGCCGCTCCTGCCAGTTGAAGCGAAACGAAATCAGGCGATTCGCAGGGAATCGCTATGCTTTTTAAAATTCCGAAAGAAATCCCCTTGAAAGCGCTCGCACATCGACAACCGCAGATATTCATACCCTAGCGCTCTCAGACGGATTTCTTTCGAAGCTTTAAAAGCAAAACGCAGCGCCTTCCGACGCTGCGTCCTGATTTCATTTCACTCCAAGCGGCAGAAGGGAATCGAACCCTCATCTCAAGCTTGGGAAGCTTGGGTAATAACCACTATACGACTGCCGCAATCTGATTCTCCATATCGAAGATTCAATCTAATTATACCGAAATCGCAAGCAAATATGCAAATTACTCCATCATAACATTGGAACCGTTCTTATCGGAAGAGAAAACAACCTTAAAGAATTCGAACGGTCTGGATATCGCAAGTCCGATTTCAAATGAGAGAATTCCCATATCCACATTTTCAGGCGGATTGGTCTCCTCATCACATTTGATGTAAAACGCTTCATCAGGCGTATTTCCATGCAGATATCCTTTTCGCCACAAATTCAAAAGGAATGCCGTAACATACCTGACAAGCCTCTTCTGAAGCGCCTGATTGTTATTTTCAAAAACTGCCCAGCGAGTCTCTTCCTTCAGATATTTGCAAATCGCAGAAAAGGTCCTTCGGACGTTTATCATGTTCCATTCGGTGTCCGATGAAAGCGTCTTACAGCCCCAAACCTTGATTCCCTGCCCCCTGACTTCCTTGAAGAAGTTCACGCTATGGGCGTAGAGCATCTCCATCTCCGGCTTCGAAAGCTTTCCGGCTATTGCAGGCACCCCCTTAAGAACCTGCCCTGCTGGCGGAACGAAAATCCCCCTGTCATGATCGCTCTTGGCAATCATGCCCGCAATCGCGCCAGATGCCGGAACCGCTCCGCCGCCACCGCCAAAGGAGGCTGGAAGCCCAACCACAATATTTGGATAATAGCATGCGGCAAAAGCGCTATCAAGGCTATCAGCCCACTCGCAAGCCTGATCCACAGTCAGATTCGCAGGCAAGTCAAGCAATGCGAATCTGTTCCTGAACTCCTCAGATTGGAACATCATCTCATAATGTATCTGGAAGATTCCGACATAATCCTCTTTCAATATGTCGATATCAGGAACAGACAAAAGCTTTACTTCATCGAAATGCCTGTATGAATTCAAACCCGAATAATCGGCAGGCGAATTGTAGTGTCCAAGAAAATGCCCCGCCTTGATGCCATCAACGCCATCATTGCCACCAGTGAAATTCTGGAATATGCATGGCTCGATCAGTTTGAAATCACCTTTGGCTTCCGCAGTCACAAATCGCGATGTCTCGTTGATGTAACGAGCAAAATAACGCTCATCGTAAACGGAATAGGACATGTGAAGCAAATTCTCGACTTCATCACCCCTTTGCAAAGACAAAGAAAAATACCCATCTCCATCACGCCACGCGGATACTTTGAACTCGTTGCCCCACTCGCCCTCGCTTTTAATGGTCATGGTAAACGAGCCGGACTCATCAGAAAACTCGTAGCTAGCGCGTTTGGCAGTCTCAGGATTGGCTATGCGAACGACCATGCATTCGTCACCGCCATTCTGAAAATAACTGGCAACGGCAAGCGGCAATTTGCCCGGACCCGCAATATTCCCAAAGTTCTGCCTGTATTCATCAAAGCTTCTTATGAGAACCGGCTTGTTGAGCTCACCTTTCTCCGTAAGCCCAACAAAACCCGTAACGCAGCGCGTGTCTATATCCGGCTGGCTGACATACGTTTTCTTCTCTACATATACACCTGGAAACTTATACGGCACTTTGACTCTCCAAAATCACTTCTTAAACTTACCGAAAATTCCGAAAATCTTTCCGATTCCGCCCTTAGCCTTGCCGGCAGCACCCTTAGCCTTGCCGATACCGCCTTTGGCCTTATCTCCCATGCCTTTGGCCTTATCTCCCATGCCTTTGGCCTTATCTCCCATGCCTTTGGCATCAAAGCCGCCGCCAGCTCCGCCGCCGGACTTTCCTGAAGCGCCAGGCTGACCGCCAAGGTATTCCGGAAGATACTTGCAGAACGGACACTCATCCCAGCTATCCTTCATGCGGTTGCCGCAGTCCGGACATCTCCTGTCGGTGATTCCCATGGTCTCGCGGTTTCTCTTCTTGGAAAGCAACGAAACCATTATGATGACTATCAGAATCAATACGATAAGAACGCCTATGGCTATCCACAAATAAATAGGTATCGCCTTCTTGATCGCCGTGAACTTCTTGGCATTGCTGCCATGTCCGTCACGAACATCAACCTCCAGAACCAAGTCGTGAAGATTACCATCTCCACCCTTCAGGAACCCTATAGGTCCTATCTTTGCCCTGAAATCAAGTATATACGATTCCGATACGACATCTATGACCTTTGCCAATGTAGATGACAGATCACGTATCATCGGAGTGTAGTAGTACTTTCCGTTCGTAGCGTATGATATGTCTTCCATCCTGACCTGAGTGCTGGTCGAGGGAGCGCGGATGCCGATCGTATAAATCGGTATGTTGGCCTGCTCTATTCCGGTCATGAACTGCCTCGCCGGAGTCATGCTGTTGTTGTCCCTCTCATCCGAAACGACGATTATGACTTTCCTGTCGCCTTCCTTTTTAGCAACACGATTGACCAAGGCCTGCAAGGAATCGTATATCCTAGGCGCCTTTTCAGCATTTCCCTCGTATGTCGAAATAGTATCAACTTGGAACGCATCCTTAGCGACGTCCTCGCACACCGGAGCCACGGTATCGCCCATCGTATATATGGAAATCTTATCCTTCTCCGTAAGCAGATCGACGAAATTGATTATTGCCGTAGCCTGAATCGACATCGTAGCCCTCTGAAGGTTCATCGGGAAAACGATATTATAGTTCACGCCTTCATTCGTATTCTTGAAAACAGCAACGCCAACCTTGCCGACCCTTGTCCTGCCTCCATCAATCGTAACCTTGAAAGCATCAGTGCCAAGAGCAGCCAAAGGCGTTCCATCCTGCTTCTCAACAGTAACATAAGCCTTGAAGTTAGGATATTTCTTGTCAATGAGCTGGTTGATCTGTACGGTCAGTTCCTTTCCGGATGCGGAAGGATCATCTGCGGCAAAAGCGAAAAACGAAACAAGAAGCAGCAAAGCCGATGCTGCTATTTTCCTTAAGATTCCCTTCATATCAATACCTTCCTTCCGACTTCAGCAGCTTAACGCAGAACTGCACGCCACCGAACTCTATTATATCGCCATCCATGACCGTATTCCTTGAAGTTTGAATGTTGTTCACCTTCATGCTGTTATCGCCGCTCAAATCCACAACGGTACAATCGTTTCCCTCTATTATAATTGCGGCCTGCTGCCTTAAAAGCCCGTATTCGGGTATGCTTATCTCACAATCCTTGCCGCTTCCTATTATAGTCTTGCCCTCGTGCAAAGTAAAATACCTGTGAGCAACGCCGTTCTCGTTCATAATCACAAACCAGCCCGCTAGAGGTGCAATGCATATCGGACAATACTTCCACGAGGAATCCATCAAATGACCTT
Source organism: uncultured Spirochaetales bacterium (assembly GCA_902797395.1). Classification (GTDB taxonomy): domain Bacteria; phylum Spirochaetota; class Spirochaetia; order Sphaerochaetales; family Sphaerochaetaceae; genus UBA9848. The sequence goes on along the minus strand of CADBSO010000071.1, from coordinate 29,404 downwards.
CCTGAGGACATCTCTTATAACCCATATATTTATATTCTCCTTCGCGCAGCAGCAGCCGCACCTGTTTCCTACATTACCTGATAAATCCAAATAGTACCGCTATTGTCTCTTCCTTTCTGACCGATATCAAATGAAATTTCAGGAGCGAAATCGACGACATCCGCCCTATCGACTATAAAGTGATAGTTTCTCCAACGGTTCTTGGTATCCACACCCTCGATGTTTATAAGCTCGTATTTCTTTGAGTTCAGCTTGACATCAACCTCGTAATTTCCGTTATACACGTCAGTTCTTCTTATGACAAGCATGTTATTGCCCTTGGTAACATTCCTGACAACGAACCTCATCTCACCGCCCATCCAGCGCTTGACGACATCATTGACCTTTCTGCCGTCAGGATAAGTGAATGTTTCGTTGGACGTAGTAGGATATGCGCTTCCGACAAAACGCACGTCGTGCATCTGCATCGACTCCTTCGAACCCATGGAAATCGTATCGATAAGAGTATAATGCTCGTTGTTGAACAAAAGAACATTCGGCATATCCTGACTCATAAGCAGGATATCGTTCGTGGAAATCTGTCTCTCCGACAACGTAGCCCTCAGGCCTTCTATGACAATCTTATGCAGCGAAAGGATGTTATTCAGCTCCTCATACGTACCATTGTAAGTCTTGACCGTATCGCCAAGCATGAACACCGCTTCTCTGGCATCCAAATACGAGTCCTTGGTAATATACCCCAACTCCTTATCCGGATTCTTCCTTTCATATTCGGCTATCTCAAAAATCAACTGATAATCTACATTGTATATGGGATAGAAAATGCTGACGACATCATCGAAGAACGCGCCTGCCGTCTGTATGACCATTTTCGATGTCATGGCCAATGTCTGAAGCGACAAAAGCGAGGCCAACGGAAGAACCGTATAGCACATGGTTGCGACTTTCTCGGTCTTCTCAAAAATGTCAAGCATGAAATTCTGGAAGAAGCTTGATATTCCCTTCTTCATCTTTGATGTCCACTGGACATACCTGAAATCTATCTCGTTCGCGGACGGAACGACAAACTTCGACGAATCGCTGTTCTTGAGCTCGCGGATTCCACCGCCCTTCTTATCCTCAGCCAACCTTATTCTCGCAAGTTCTATGAAACTGTCCGGATCCGGTATCTCACTGACGATTTCCAATATCGATGATTCCTTCTTATGCTGGAATCCCTGCAAATCAAAGTTATCGACATTCTTATAAAAATCCTCAAGAACCTCATTGTACCTTATCGTGACATAAGCCGTACAAGGCAGCGAAAACTTCTTCAAGTCCAGTATGAGGACCTGTGGAGAATACAGAAAAACCGGTCTTCCATAACCATCAATCGCAAGTCCAGGATTGACAACCAATGAAATCAAACCGCCCTTAGTTTGTTTAGACTCAACAAGAAGCGAGTCCAAGAAATCCGGAACTACTCCGAATCCGTTGAAAATCGTGTTGTACAGCCTTTCCTTATTAAAATGATACTCTTCAAGCTCATTCCAAAATTTCGGAGTAGCGCGCAGCCCTGGGAAAAAATTTGACCTTTTAAAAAGCACATCCTCAAACTTCTTATTGCCTTTGCCCACGTTTCACACCTTCCTTAAATGCACATTACATATGATTATAATATTTTTCAAAAAATATACAAAACGCCCTTAAGCGAATGCTGATCCGCAAAAAAAATCCGGTCCTTTCAAATATGGACCGGATATATCAAAGGCGTTTCCAAAACCTGCTTCAAAAAAACGCATACGAATCTCATAGCCGAATGAATACAAGGGAAACCGCACAGTGCCAGCGCATTTGCAGCTCTCAAAGAATTTTCAACTACGAAAAACATTGCAAATCGGATCTTAAGGTCTTCAAACGCCCTCAAACCGCTTTCAAATAATAGCACGAATGCGAACGATCCGCATCAGAAGTACACACCATCCTCTCCAAGCGTGTCCATGCCATCCTCGAAAGTGGTAATCTTTCTTTCGATCTTCTTCGGACGCTTGAAACATACATATGCTTTCATATATGCTGGCTTTTCTTTCTGCACCATCCTGTGTATGTTCTCAACAAGCGCGCCGTCAAACTCGGATTCAAGTATCGGAAAATACACATAAAACGAGAACTTCTCCTTTGAATTTCCGAATATCGGAGAATCAACCTGAACCTTGTTCGATATAGTCATTTCAGTAAATGGAGCCGCGCCCTCAATTATATCGGGAATAACGCCGGTCAATATATACAACAACAACCGCAAGCCTTTCTTCGTCCCTCTGAGCTTGTAAATCGGAATGGCGAACTGTATCATCTTCCTAACGACATCTTCCCTGTTGCCAAACAAGCTCAAATCTATATTGAACCATGCGGCGAGCACCGGAAGGAAGAACTTCGGCGCCTTCATTGGCGAGAAGAACTTGTCAATATTGTCCAAGACCATCGTCCTGCCATTTATTATATGCTGGAACACCATAAGAAACTGCTCAAGGAAGAAATTGTTCTCCTCGTATATTTCAGGAAGCAAACCATCAAAGCTCTTCAAAGTTCCGACATAAAAAACAACCGTATTATCGCCTTTGTCAAAATCAACTTTGCGGATATTCAGATTGAACCCATACTCTTCGCTATATACGATATCGTATTTCAACCACTGCATCCTATCCTGCACCAATTTGATGGCATCGAACAGCGACATGCCATTGAATGTTTTATCGGCGTCGAAATTTTTGACATCTATGTTGGGATTGGCCATCTACTTCCACCTTCTGAGAGTCAGCTTGACATTCTGTTGCAAATCCTGCTTTTCCTCAACAACGTTATAGCCCATGCCTTTCACTTTGTCCAAAACATTCTCATAGGCATACTGCCTGGTAATCTTATTTATGATATCCTCTTGCTTAAGCCCGGTGAATGTCTCTATCGCCCACCAATCAGCAACGAATTCATAATTCTTATCAACCTTGCGAACCCCAACGCTGTATTTGCATCCGGTCTTTATCTCCATAATGCAATTTTCAATCAGTTCATCCTTGCCATAACCATGAACGGTAATGAGCTGATCATTTTGCGCTTCAATGAACTCCATATTTATGTTCTTAAGCGCTTTTTTAAGTATCGTAAGATCCTTAATAGTAGTATCAATTTTTGAAATATGAGACATAATAACTAATCTATTTGAAATCTATTTAAAAAAAATATGCCCTTCCTATAACTAGAAAGGACATATTCTGTAAAGTCAAAGGACTACAAGATTAACCCCACTTTGCGTCTTCATACACAAACGAGATCTTCTCCTGGTTCACGCCCATCTTGTCGATACTTGAAAGGTCGGACATAGTCCAAGCACACGGCACGCAGTTGAAGAGATCCCTTCTCATAATCTCGTCCGTACCATTCCTATCAAGGAAGATAATGGACACCGACTTCTGCTCAGGAGTTCCCCTCTCAACGGTGTTCCACCACTCTTTAAGAGTGTTGTCTCTCGGATCAGCGTTCCTCGTAAGAGTTACGGTGTCATACTTGACCTTTCCGACAACCTTCCTCGGATTCTTATCCATTCCGCCCATGTCATCAGCAACCTCAGCAGTAGCGCCAAGTCCCTCAACAGCAACGAAGTTAGCATAGTCTACGCCATCGATCGAAACCTTGAAATAAGCCCTATTGGTAGGTGAATAATCTGCCATAATAATTCCTCCTTTTCCTTATTATGCATTTATATAAAAACTCAAAAAGAGCCTTTACTCTAATTAGCTATCGCTCTCGGTCTTCTGCGAGACTCTGAACACAACGAACTCAGCCGGCTTTGCAGGCGCCAAACCGATTTCGCAAACCACATATCCCAAATCCCTTGACTCAGGCGGGTTGAGCTCATCATCACATCTGACATAGAAAGCTTCCTCAGGGGTGTCTCCGAAGAGAGCGCCGGATCTCCAAATTCCAAGAAGGAAAGCGGTGATGTTCCTGACTATCTTCTTCCACAAATCCCTTGTGTTGGGTTCGAAAACAACCCAGTTAGTACCATTCTGAAGAGCCTGCTCAACCATGCAGAACAGCCTTCTGATGTTGACATATCTCCACTCAGGATCGCTGCTGATGGTTCTAGCACCCCAAACTCTGATTCCTCTGTTCGGGAACTCTCTTATACAGTTGATCCCCTTCGGGTTCAGGAGCTCCTGCTCCGCATCCGTAAGGTTATACTTAAGACCGATAGCGGTCTTGAATATTTCATTAGCTGGTGCCTTATGAACGCCTCTGGTTCCATCGACTCTGCCGTAAACACCGCAGATTCCACCACTTGGCGGACAATACACATTCTGATCGTGTACCGGATCGTACATCTGGACCCACGGGAAGTAGTAAGCACCCATCATGGAGTCTCTCGGCTTAGGAATCGTATCAATGCCGCCAGCAAGGGTCTCCGGGCTATCGAGAACAGCGAATCTGAATCTCATCCTTTCGCAGTGCGAAAGAATGGCATCCTGAGCAGCAGGATCAGTAACTCCAGGTGCGCAAATAAGAGCAATATCAGGTATCTCATCAAAAAGATACAAACCAGACTTCTTGCCAAGACCCTCATCCTTACCAATGATAAGCTTTGCTATGTTATCCGGATTCTTGATCTCAACAGGCTCCTTCTTCTCATCCTTCTTAGCGTCTGTCTTCTCTCCAGCTTTTCCTGCAGGTGCTGCATCCTTCTTCTTTGCCGGCTCAGCCAGATTGTTGATGAAACACTTTGTTCCACCATTCTGGAAGAACTGATAAACAGCATGTCCGAGCCATCCGCCCTCGTGCAAACCACCAAACGTCTTGGTGTACTGCGTCCAGTTCGTAACAAGAGTAGCCTGATTGATAGGCCCCTTCTCGGCTACGCCCAAAAATCCTACAATGTTGGTTGCACCGGCCTCAATAGGCTTGGAACCACTAGAAATCTCCTCTACATATACGCCAGGAGTCTGATAATTCGGCATTTTCCACCCTTCCTTCTAAAATATAGATTTACTTAACATCTCCGGAAATCGCACGCTCCCTTGCGCGGACGAAGTCGGTTCCGTTAAGCGAATTCATACCAACATAAGTTTCATACTGCAGCTTCAGGCTGTAGCTACCATTGAGCCCATCATTAAGTCTGCCACAATCCGCATTCCTGATTATCGGCTCAATATAGACATTGCGTTCCGTATTCGCATGCCAGTTGTACTCATCGACATCTATCACAGGATTATCCTTGAGATACCGTGCGATAATTCCATACAACCGCAAAACGGACTTCATGTCCTTTCCTTTCACCAAAACGGTGAAAATCATATGGAAATAAGAAGGAGCCGGATACATCTTCTCATCGATAACCACCTGATCTCCATTCTTATCAAACAGATACTGCCAAACGTCATTGACTTGCAGTTCATAACTGGCGTTGGATTTATCTATTTTCTTTATTATAGTAGATAAATTTTTTTCATTTGTCAAATTTTCCAACTTCTTTTCGAACTGCTCGAACACATAGCTGAAAATGTCGCTCTGCAAAATCTCTCCCATTCTCCACACCTTCCGATTTCAGGACGCTTTCGCAAACCTTATATCCAGGAATCGCTTGCGAACTCCAAATACGGGAAAACCGTCTGATTTCCTTTTCCAAGAAAGAAAAGGGAAGCATAATACCATCGTATTATGTTGTTTTCAGACGATTTGAAACCCGAAAACACTCGCAATGCGCATCCTGAAGTTTACGCCCTTCGGTAAAACGCTAACCAAGCCTCTGCTCTATTTCTATCTCCTGCATGAATGGCATTTCATCCTCTTCCATGCGTATTTCCTCAACGGCAAGGCTGCGCTCAATATCATATATGGTAACATTCAAGACGCGCTGAATCGAATCAATCCCCTCCAGCTTCTTCAGAATCACCGCTAATGTGACAGAGGTCATGATTCCCCAGCCGCCACCATCCTCACCGCCATACAAGGGGTGGAAGAATTTCTGCATCTCCTTTGTGATCTTGGCCTCTTCAGCTTCGAAATCAAAATAATTGCTCTTGAACACAACAGTGATCTTCAGATTGAATTTCCTATAAGAAGGACCCTCGACTGACACTGATGTCCCGATGACTTTCCTTTCGTTAAGAAAATTCCTTACCTGCTTTATAAGCTCCTTGGAAGGCATAAGCTCGAAATCATACCCTGCGGAAGAATCCGACGTGGGTATTATCACAATCCTCGCCTCACCAAACCTATTGCTCTCCTTGCAGCAATACGAACGTCCCACAGCAGGCGTAGCCTCCTTGGCAAGCCATTCGTAATCTTCGGGCGTAACAGCCCTGTCAAGGCTTTTCAAAAGCCCGGCGGCTCTGCCCTTAAGCTCATCTATCGTCTCTATGTCGCTTCCACCTTCAGCAGGGAACGGATTGTCACAACCATCTATGAACGGTATGCTGCTCGAGAGATATTGGAGCTTATGCGCTCCGACATTTCCTCGGATTCCACCTCCGGTCATATACTTCAATATCTTTACCGTATATTTGTTGAAATCCGGATTTATACCGTTCGTGCCATCACCGAATATTATTTCGGAGGACTCGTAGTTGACGACAAAATGCCTTGAGAAGGAATTTGAGTTATACAAGTTCGGAACTTCCTTATACCTCACCCAAATCTCGCCATCCTCATCCTCAATATAGCATTCCTTGACGCCTTCCCTGGCCATCACCTGAATTTCCTCATTGCTCGGTTTTCCGCCTTCTTTCACCACTATATCTATCCCGGGAAGTATATCCGAATATGAAGTCGAATACGATCTCGTAGCGGAATTATACGAAGAAAGAACCTCGTTCGTATGCGTGCTGGCATTCGATATCCTTACGCAATTGAGCAATATGGATTTGACAGTCGGAACCCTATCGAAATTCCCATTGACCTTAACCGCTCTTATCCAATGCAGCGTGCTTCCAAACAGCTCAAGGGGCTTCATATTGCCCTCGGATGCGAAATTGATGAAGCCTGACTCCCTGAATCCATTAGTCGTATCGGTTACGCTTATGTTCTCCCATTTGACGCCATCCCATATCTGCCACTCGATTGAAACCTTATCCTCATCACTCGGATCAGCAAGCATCCCGGACAACGATGAACCCAAGCTCAAATCCTTGGTTATCTCATCAACTTTGAAGTACACCGGAAATGTGCCTACGGACACCTCTCTTGAGAAGCCAAGATACAGCGACGGAAGCTCTTCCCTGTCTATGTCAAGCAAAACGGTCTCGCGCTTGCTTTCATGGCGCTCGCACAGATACGGAAACTCCTTCCACTTGAAATTGCTGTACTGTATGACGTTTTCAAAATACCTCTCAAACGGCTCATATCCTATTCTCAAGCGCTCGAACAGAGGAGATTGGACTTGCGCGTCAAACACCCACTCCTGTATGCCGATCATCTCATTCATCTCATAATGACCGCCAACGCCAAGATTCTGGCTTATAAGACGAATCCTCAGCCAACACCCAAGCATACCGTTCACGGTCACCTGCGCTATATCATCAGGAACAATGAATTTTATCTTCCCGGATTTCATGAACTTCTGCGTTCCATCCTCATATCCGGTTACGACCTTGCACCATCTATCTCCGTTATAGTACTCCAACGGGAATTCAGCCAAGGAATTAGCCTGCATATCACCCGAATTCATCTCACTCAATGTGAAATCAAGCTCAACCTTCAGACCCGGATGCGTAAAGATGTCCTCATTGGCCAAATAGAAAGCCTCATCGTACGCCGGCTTCTCGGAGAATATCATGAACACATTGCCCTGATCAATCGCACTATACATGCCGCGACTGCATCTCATCATCGAATCCGGCTCGAAGCCATCGCCAGTATACAAAAGCTTCAGTTTCAAAGCCCTTATCGAGAACGGGTTGACGGTTCCGGCAACAGACATGTCAGGATAATCGACAAGCACCGCCTTCAAATAGTACTTCTCGGGATCACCCTGCTTCAAAGCCACGGGGGCTATATCGTTTATTCCCGAAAAATACACGGTATTCGGCTTGTCTTCAGCCTTGTAATAGGTATACGACGGGCTGTAGCTTACCCAGCTTTCTCCGTTGTAGTATTCCCATTTGATATAGCTTATAAATTCATCCTTCTGGGAAGTGATGTCCCTTCCGGTTTCGAATTCAAGCTCCAAAGTGTGTCCTAATATCAAATTGGTCAGCGCTGCGGTTTCAAAATACAACTCATGAACAACAGAATTCTGGGAATCGAAAAGAAGGAAACTGGAAAAACTGCCTGATTCGCTCTTGTTTATCTCCTCCCACTTCTCTCCATCACGATTTATAACCTTGGACAAGCTGATGTTCCTGACTGTAAGACCATTCTCGGATTCGAAGATTATCGGAGGACCGCCCGTTCCCACAGAACCGACTTGCACGCCCTTCTTAACGGCAACATCCCTTGTCCTGTTCGGATTGATATAGAACTGCAATATCGTAGAAGCGCACTTGGGCGGCTTGAGCGTAAACCCGAGCATATCCAAAAGCGCTATATAAGTCTTGACTGGAATCTTATTTATCCTATGCAGCGTCATTTCCGTCATCCACGAAAACAACGACAGCAATGTCATTCCCGGATCCGATATGTTCCTGTTCGTCCAATCAGGGCAATACCTCGGTATAAGACGAGTCGCCTCTTCCTTTATATCATCATATTTCCTATCATCAAGCTCTATCGTAGGTATCAAAATCCACCTCCCTAGTTATTGGACATATCCACCGAATAATCAGTGGAATTCTCAAGACCGGTTCCCAGCATCTCATATACTATTGAAATATTCACGGTATTCCTATGGTCCGGATCAACCTCACCTTTGACCATCTTAAGCTTTATCCTGGGTTCCCACCTCTCCAAAGCCTGTTTCACATAATACTCGGCCAAGGATATCGTCTGCGGAGAATCCGGCGAGAACACAAGATCATTGATCTTGCAGCCGAAATCCGGTTCGAGAAAGAACTCCCCCGGGGATACGCTCAATATCATTTGGACAGAATCCTCGATGCTGCGCACCGGATCCGCCAATTCTATGCCACCGTAAACATCACTAGAAACTGGAAATGCTATTCCTCTTATCGGTCTTGCCATAATATCACTTCTTCATCCTGCTTTCCAGGCTGGAGACTATGCTTGAGATGAGAACTTTCTCCGCCCTTTCCGCTTGTGCATTTATTTTACTCTCATTCACATCTTTTATGCAACTATCCACGAAATCCGCAAGCTTCTTCCTATCCTCAAGATACCTTTCGGTACTTCTCCTGATTCTTTCCTTCTCGGCCTCCGCCGCAGCCTCTTTGGCTTGTTCCTCTGGCGTCGCGGCAGGCTTCTTGCGTTTTATCACAGCCTCAGCTCGCTCGCGGTTCTGCTTGTTGAAATCAGGATACCCCGTAAACGTCGGCTTATATTCCTGCTCCTGAGCCTCCCGATGATCCTCATGCGCTTGCAACGACTGAGACTCGCCCTGCAATCCATCCGCTTCGTCATGAAATGCCAGATCCACACCTTCATCTTCAGCAGGCGCTTGCGGCGCTATCTTCTTGTAAAAATAAGTATAGTAATCGCTGCTTGAGAATTTCTTATTGAAGCCATACACGGCAAGATTCTTATCGTATACGGTTTCCTTTGTATTCACATTATAATATACGAAGCCTTCGGAAATCGCCCATTCCTTGAGCATGGCGTCTATTTTTTTCGCCACAACCTCATCAGCCGGCGCATTTGCGGATACTCCAGTTTGCTTCGAACGGCCGCGAACCCTATCCATGTAGCCGGACGCCTTGCGTTTGGATTTGGCCTTTGACGCGCTCGCATCAGCCTCCACCTCCGCAGGAACCTTGTATTTATAATCCTTGACAAGATCGTTTACAATAACAAAGGCATCGCCTTTCCTATCCACGAAAACTTCGCCGTCTTCAGTAAACGCCCCCCTGTCATACAACTTCATTCTTCCGGAAACGGAATCGTATCCTTCAGACAAGCTGGAATCGTCATAAGCCTCAGATTCACCGGAGTCCGCAGGAACATCCTGTTCCACAGGAATCCGTTTCTTCCGCGAGACATCTCCTTGCGCGTCATCTTCCGATTCGGGTTTGCGATCCTTTCGCTTTGAGTCGCTGATTACCGCCTGCGGCTCGTGATCGCTTTCCGATTTCGCCTCATGCGCATATTGCTCGTCAGATTGCGCAACAGCATCAGGCAAATCGACCGAACTGCGCCCATCGCCCGCACCATCCGGCAACTCCGGCAATGGCTTGCGTCCGGCCTCGGCCACAATATCAGCTCTATCATCACCAGCTTTCAACGCCGCATTAGCGCTGCCATCATCTTCCTCATCCAATGCGGATTCACGACGCTCTGCCTCACGATTGCTGTTATCTATCTCAACATGCTTCTTATTATCGCCAGCTTTCAACGCCACATCAGCGCTGCCATCATCTTCCTCATCCAATGCGGATTCACGACGCTCCGCCTCACGATTGCTGTTATCTATCTCAACATGCTTCTTATCATCATCATTCTTATTATCATCAGGCTTTTGCGCTTTGCGCCCCGAATCATCGACAGCCTGATCCATCGCATCAGCTTTAGCGGAACCAGACGCCTCTTCCTCGATCTCAAGACTCTCATCGCCCCCATAGGATTCCTCTTCCGCGCCATCCAATGCGCCGGACTCAACCTGCAACTGGCTTCCGTTGGTGATATAAGCATAGAACATCGCGCCTTCGGCAAACAATTCCGCGCGAACCAAATCAGATCCGAGAACATCAGTGAGATATGCGGCATCCTCGTTCCTCGACTCTATTTCATCAGAAGAAACAAGCCTGCCTATATCCAAATCCATAGTCGGAATCGGGATGCTTTTGATAGTGTTGGATACAACACCGGAATCCTGTTCCAAAGCCGCATCGACCGATGACCTCTCATTGTCGATTATCTCACGAACCTTATCGATATCCAACTGAGATCTCTTAAACAGATCGGATTTGAAAAACGCTTCATTATCGCCAGGAGAAAACAAATCAGGAACGCTCTTGACATCCTGAACATACTCGTTGAATTCAGTGGAATAATCCCTAAGGCGCCTATGCTCTTCCTCTTCGGCGCTTCTCGCCAGGAAATCATCCATATCCACAGTCTCGAAAAGGCGAACCCTTTCCTCCTGCTGCTCATACTTCGCAGAAGACCTGTAGGTGATGCCGACATCCGCAACCACCCTGTGCCTCTTTCTGAAATCATCCCTTGCCCTGACAAGCAGATCATGCGGAGACATATCCGGAACATTGCGCTTGACGAGCGGATACCCGCCTATGGCATTATCAAGCGCTACGGCAAGCTTGTCGCGATAAGAAGTATGAGCCTGAGAAAGAATCTCCTCACGCGACTCATCGAACTCCGCCTTCTCCTCATCCGTAATCTTCTCCGTAACAAGACTCTTCAATCCTTTGTCAAACAATTCATCGAACGAAGTCTCTATATCTATTTCCTTGGTGATCTTCTTTCCGGCCACAACCTTATTGTAAACATCATCTATAAGTTCTGACTTGGTATATTCGGCATTCTTCAGAACCTCAAAATTCGCAAGAGCGTTGAAAAGCGTCCGGCTGAAAAGCGCCGACTTGCTTTCCGGGATCTCATAATTCATCACTTGAGAGACTTCGCTCTGATCCAGGCCGGCATATTGCAAATCAACCGCAAGCTTGTGGTTCAGCGGCATGCGCGCTGATCCGGTGAATACCGCATCAACAATCTCTTCGCCTTTGAATCCCTTGGATGCGGCGAAATCAAAACGAAGAGCAAGCTCCCGGCCGTTCTTCCGGCGAATGCCGTTCTTATAATCATCCTCCTGTTCCTTTTGGATGGTTCTGGCCTGGTTGATGTCCTTGAAACCTATATTGTCCGCTAGCACATCACCGAATATGCGCTTATAAATGCTGCTTACCTTCTCATCATCCTCTATTATATCCGCAAAATGCGGTATATCGCTTCGATCATCGTCAGACATCCTATTCGCATAAGGATTCCTGACAACGGATGAGATCTTTTTGACACCCAGCGAGGACAATGCGCTCCTGACAGATGCGACGGTTCTGGCTATCCTATCCTCATTGACATCATCCGCATCCTCATCGGTCTCCGAATACTTGCACGCAAGATAAGCATACATGAACTCATAATAAGGATCATAAAGAATCGCCGTATCACCATCCTTTATAACCTGAATGGACAGCGTGGCGACATCGCTCAGAGCAAGAACCCTATTGCTTTTCGGCGCCGCTTCGCGGGTCTCCACCCACTCTCCGGCCTTATTGAATGTCCCCTGCCACTCCTTCGTCACCTCGTAATTCGGATCCCAGCCCTTTCTGACCCAATCGAATCCGCTGGTATCCTGCAAGCTGTCGAAATGTATTCTCGCTTTTTTGCTGTCATAAGCGGAAGATATCGTCCCATCATAATAAGCATAAATCGGAACGCTCTTCCTATCCTCGCTGAGGATATTGCTTATCGGGCTCTTATCCTTATGCTCATTCCTATATGAAACGGGCAGATAGTCCTCATATTCATACCCGTCCCTCTCCAACGCTCGCTTGGAAATCGGACTATACATGGACATAGTGCCCATATAATCCCAAAGATGCTTCTGATACATATGCGCCTTTATGAGATCCTTCTCAAGGCCATCAAGCGCATCCCTGTTCAAATCATCGTTCTGGAACAATGTTCCGTCGACAAAATCATCCGGAGAGGCCCCTACATCCAATCCGCTTCTCTCGATATTCCATGAAATCAAATCGACAAGCTTCTGCCTTGCGGAAAGCCTGTCAGGTGACGCCGAAGCCAGCGCAGAGGCATACTCCTCGGCCAGCGAATCCAATTCAGCGACCAGCCCGGAAAACCGACCAGTCTCCAGATACCAGCTCAGCTCCTTTATCATCTGCTACCCGCCGCATTGTTTTTGGTATTATCCATGATTCTCTTCATGTCCTCTTCGATATTTCTGGCCTGTTCCTTCCTCTCGCGCTGTATGAGCTTTCTTATCTCGCCTATCCATTCGTTGCGCTCATGCTGCGTCATCTCCATTATTTCGGATTTAGACCATTTGAAGTTGTAGGCCACATATGCCGCCTCGCCGAAAACATCCTTCCGCGGGCGGCTTATATTTCCCCCAAGCGCGATAAGACTCCTTCGAATTGATTTCCGCAATGCTGGCATGTTATCGGAAGGCGCTTTATCACCTGATGGTTGATTTCGTTCATAAAATCAACCAAAAATGCGAAATCGACTGGGTTCAGCTTTTCAATAGTCCTCCTATTGACCAGCGAGACATTCCCCAACTGCTTCACGCACATGCCGAGGAGCGCCACATAAAACACACCAGTATTCGTAGCGACCCCCATATCCTTCTCCATTGCAAGAATATCCTTTATCTTCAAAAGCCTCATCACTCCCGAAACCTTTTTCCCGTTTTCAGAAAATCCGGTTCCCTTCGGAAGAACAAACTTAAACTCGGTCTTTATCCTCATCTCATCCGCCCCCAATCAATAACAAACAGACATGAAAACTACAATTCAAGATTCTTGAATCTGCCACCGGAATGAGACGAGGAATCATCTCTTCCAAACGGCTCCGGCTCATCATCCCTCTTCGAATCCGACGAGCTAGCCGCAGCAGGCTGCTCAAGTCTGGATTCACGTTCGGATGTAGCGGCAACAGGACTCGTATCAGACAACGCCGCCAACGGATCCGGTTCAGGTTGTGACGGTCTGTCATCCTTTTTCTTTTCCTTTCTCAAAGGCTCCCACGCGTTTTCGAAATAGCTGTCCTCACTATCGTAATCGAGATTCGCAAACCGACTGCTCGTCGATTCCTTCTTCTTCGTGTCGTCCTTGACATTCAGAAGAACCTTCCTATCACCGGTATCCACATAAACCAAATCGGCTTCTGTAGTGAACCTGTCGAGTTCCTTGAACTTATAGTTCCTCTTCAAATAGACTATAGCCTGAGAAAAATTCTTAAAATCCGAGCTATCTATTATCTTCTTCTTAGCCGAAGTGTCCGAGGCATGCCCCTGTGCCAAAAGCATGGCGGCGACATCCTTAACCACCTCAACGCTCATTCCATCCAATATCTGTCTGATCTGCTCCGGTTTCATGCAATCACGCCTCCCTGCACCTCTGAATCAATTCCTGTGCGGCCGCCGTATCGGAAAGCCTTCTCTCCCCCTGAAAATCATCCTGAGTGAACTGTCCCAACCCTATCGAGGAATAGCTCTCCATTCCATCGGTAATATGTCCGGTATTATCTATGAACACGCAATTGCGCACATTCGCCTCTCTAAGCGGGTATCCGGTAAAATCACAGTTTATGAAAAAGCATCCATCGATTTTGGATTGGTAGAAGCCATTCATTCCATTATCACCTGTAACGCGAAAATTGCAGTTTTTGAAAATGCTGTTGCGCACAGTCGAATACACCGCTTCGTAATCCACAAAATTGGTATTCTCAAATAGGCAATTATCAATCCGCACGCGCATCATTGTGGAATTCTCGATGATCGAATCGCGCATCTTCGTCCTGTTCCACTCGCTTTTTATCAGAGTAATTCCCGAAAGCTGCGTCTCGTTCACCAGATCGCAATCCTCAAATGACGCCCTCTCAAGATTATCCCTGAAGAATACCATCTTGTTCAAAACGCATTTCTTAAATTTGACTTCATTGAGATTGCTGTTGTTGATAGTGCTCTCTATCCAATTGAAACCATTGATTTCCATGGTATCCAAGGTGCAGGAGCTTATCTGAGCCTCCCTGAAATCGCAGCAAATCCTGTCCTGCAGGATCTCAAGATTTGAAAGATTCGATACAAACATCAGCTATCGTTCTTCTCCTCATACATGCTCATATCGCTATACAAGCTGCTCAAATCAACAGCAGTCTGCACATTGCAATTGGGGCATTGGACGACTATCTTCGACCCTACATCTCCATTGAGCTGATGATAAAGAAGCTGCAAATACAGAAAATCCGCTTCAAACAGCTCCTTTATCGTATCAACCGTAACCGGCGAAACATCGCCGATATTGCTTATGACCTTGCTGAGCAGCGTGATGTCTCGATAACGTATGTTGAATCCGCTCACCTCATCATCCTGCAAATCAAGCTCATCCTTGGTCGTAGCCAATCTCATCTTGCCATGCCTATGAACTTTCTCATCAATGACAAGACCCAACGGCAAGTCGAAAGTCACATATTCAGCCATTAGTTCCCACCATCCTTGATTTCCACGGACTCGGTTTCCTTCTCCTCTTCCTCGTAATACTCGACCTTGTGCTCAACCGCCCTGACAATGCCAAGGCTCTCTTCCAATTCCTTGGTAAGCTCCATGCATTTCTTGCCTTTCATGCCGAGGACATTCAAAGTGATTTCTCCGGTATCCGAAATGGTAATCTCAAGCTCTTGTTTTTTCGCCATATATCAGCCCCTCATGCGAACATCACGTCTCAAGCTGCCTTGTGCTCTTTTCCTCGGCAACCTGAGCCTTGCTTGCGGCTCTGGCCCTTATCTTGGCCCAATCCCTTGTGATCTTTATCTTATCAGCCATAGTCTGCGAAAGCGGAATCATATTGGAAATGACGTTCTGCAAGTATTTCTGATCCAAATCCCTATCATCATCAAACGCATCATACAAGCCTGCGACTATTATTTCCTCGATTTCCGATCCTGCGAACTCCTTGGTCCTATTAGCCAAATCATTCAAATCAAAGGCCTTCGGATCCCTTTTCCTCTTCTCGAGATGAATCCTGAATATCTCCTTCCTTTCCTCTTTCGATGGAAGATCAACAAAGAATATCTCATCAAATCTTCCCTTTCTGAGCAACTCTGGCGGAAGCTCCTGAACGCTATTACACGTTGCAACAACAAAAACAGGGGTCTTCTTTTCCTGAAGCCATGTAAGGAAGGTTCCGAAAACCCTGGCTGTGGTTCCACCATCCGTCTGTCCGGATGAGCTCAATCCGCTGAAGCCCTTTTCCATCTCATCAAGCCACAATATCGAAGGCGCAATGCTCTCCGCTGTTGCGATAGCCCGGCGAACATTCTCTTCCGATGAGCCCACAAGACTGGAAAACACCTTGCCGACATCGAGCTTCAAAAGCGGAAGCTGCCACATGCTGCTTATAGCCTTTGCGGTCAAGCTCTTTCCACAGCCCGGAATTCCCAAAAGCAGTATCCCCCTAGGCTCAGGAAGTCCAAAGTCTCTGGCCTTTCTGGAAAATGCCTTGCCCCTCTTGTGAAGCCAGCTCTTCAGCTCATCCAATCCGCCGACACCAGCCATGTTCTCGCTTACATGGTAGTATTCCAAAACACCCGACTTCCTGATTATCTGCTCCTTCTCGGAAAGGATGATCTTCAAATCGAAACAACCACTCTCAATTACGGATTTGGCGAAAACGTTCTCCGCCTCCTCAAGCGTAAGGCCCAGAGCAGCCTCGACAACCTTATTGAGGAAATCCTCTTCCTTTATGCTATCGAGAGCCTTGCCGCCCACATCCTTCGCTATCCTCTTCGCAGCCTCGCGAATTTCTTCCTTATCGGGAAGCTTGTAGTCGACTACGGTCATCTCCTTCTCAAGCTCTAGAGGAACCTTAAGGACGGGCGAAACAAATACCACATTCTTTTTGGTATCCTTCAAACAATGACCCAAATCCCTGAGTTTTCTGATTATTATCGGCTCATTCAAGAAATGATGATAATCCTCCAAAACGAATATTCCATCGCACTCAAGCTGCTTTATGTATTCCAGAATCTTTATCGGATCCTTGAACTCGGACAAATACGATCCGTCGTCCGTCTCAAGACCATCCGTAACGGTCCAACGGAAAAACCTCTTGTTCTTCAATCTCTCTTCCGTTTTCAAAGCCTCGAAAACTCTCTTCTCCTCGAAAGAAACGACATAGATCAACGGATAACGCGCCCTAACGAGTACCTGAATGGCTTTTGATGAAACATCACTCATTTTCTAATTCCTCTCACACTTCACACTTCATGAGATTTTTCAAAATTGATCCAAAATAATGAAACACCTGCTTCAAACAAGGACATTCTCCGAAAAAAATTTTGAAAAAACTCTCCTTATAATTATAGTAAATTGATTTGCAAAAAATCAAAAGCAACGCGACAACTCGCGTCTGACCATTCCGCAAACATCATCAAACACCCCTGAAACATGAAATCCCGCCGCCTTCACATGACCGCCGCCACCGAATCTCATGCAAAAGGAATTGGCATCAAAACTTGAGAATGCCGCCACGCGCACGGAAGCATCCACATAGCCTTCCTTTTCAGAGCACTTCACGAAAACCACAGCTTCCACACCGCTGATCTTCAAAAACAGCCGATACAAATCATCCGAGGGACGCTTGGCTTTCGTATACCTGCGATACAGCTCCACATCATCGAAAACCACAACGGCCTTTCCACCGCAAAGATACTCCGCATTTCTGGCAAGAGAGGTGTAGTAGTCCACATAATCCCTATCCTTTCCGCTGTCAATTACCGCTCCCACCACATTCGGAGCCACTCCAGCGCAAACAAGCCTGGAACACATTTGAAATGTCCCGGAACCATTCGCACCGGTTGAGAACCTGAAGAAACCGGTATCGCTCGCTATTCCGAAAAACAGAGCGCAACACATGTATTTGTCAACAAAACCGATTCGGGATTCTATCACTTCGCCAACCAATTCCGATGCAGACGACGCATCAGGATCCACATATGACGAAGCAACAGCGCAATCACCTTGCGGATGATGATCTATCCTAATGGAATTAATCCTTATCACATCCAAAGATTCTGTGTCATCCTTGAACGGCAAATAGATGTCACCAGTCCTTTCGATCCCGGAGCAATCCAAAAAAACGCATTTCGCCTTTCCCGATGCCACCGAATCAAAATCGAATTGCCCGACAACTTCAACATCATATGCTGATCCTCCCGCGCAAAGGTCGACCTTGCTCTTATACTGGTAAAAATCCTTCTTCGATTCCGCCACAATCATGCAATCCTTGCCCAGCTTCTTCAAAAATCCGGCAAAAGCCAGACAGGAGCCTACGCAATCCCCGTCCGGAGAAACGTGGCCGAATACGTAAAAAAATGAATTGCCATCAATGAAAGCGTTCAACGAATCAGGTATTTTTCTCATAAGCCTCGTTGAACTCCTTATGCAGTTCGTATTTCACCTCGGAAACTGAAAACCCCATGTTCGTCAGAAACAAAACCGAATTTTCAGACTTCGTGATTATGTCGGAAACAAAAATATCCTCACCGGTCATCCTATGCACCGCTTCCTTGAACAGCATGGAACCGAACCCTTTTCTTCTGGAAAGAGGATGAACCGCGATTCTCGACACAAGTCCGAATCTATCATCGTATACGCATACGCCATATACCGCATCGGATCTATCCGCAAGTGCGAGCATCGTATTGAATTTGTTTTTCACTATGGACAAATTGCTGGTATTCCATCCCGGACGGGTGTCCTGAAATGAGGAATATTTGTATATGTCCTCCAAATCCAGCTTTATGAACTTGTAATCGGAAGGCAAGCCCGCATCCGCTCTAGCCGAAAGGCTCTTGACTATTTCACTGCGCTTGGCGCTAAAGTTTCCAAGCTCCCTAATCACACTATAGCCGCGCTTCTCAAAAAATCCCCTCAATTCAATATCACTATCCTCAAATAGGATGGCATCATATTTTCCGGAAACCGCGCTCTCCTCATAAAAGTCCAAAAGAAAATCAAAAATCCGCCTGCATCTGATTCCGTCCGTCCCCTTTCTCATCTTCATCGACGAGATGAAGAGCGTCTTCTGTCCGGACCATGTGTTCTCGTTAGCATACGTCATTGCAACCACATCGTCGCCATCCATAACCTCAAATGCGCAAAGAGGACAGTACGATTTCACCTTTTCCAATGCCTCGACAAGCTTCACATCCCTATTCGTGTGCCGCATGTCTATGAAGGAGGAGTCTTCAGGCACGCTTTTCATTTCCCTTATTGTCAGCATCGGCATTCCTCCCGAATTCCATGAAAATCACTTGCGAAAGCCCTTAAGGGCGCTTCTGAAAACCTCAAAGCCCGAATCCGCCAAAGACCCTTTCAGCCATAGAACCGACAGCAGGCCTTAAACGCGATAGCATTTCAGCGTTTTCAGTTCTCCGCCTCGAAAATCCGCAAGCACATCCGGACAACAAGTTTTTAGAAGCGCGCATAAGAGATTATACCAAAGCGCAATCTAAAAATAAAGACCAATGCGGCGAATCAGTCTCCGCGCAGCTAACGCATCATGCCGCCGTACTTGATGAAGTTCTTAATCATGCAGGTGATTGGAACGGCCAGCACCATTCCCATGCCACCCAAAAGATACCCCCAAATAGCCACCGACACCAAAACCACCAGCGGGGACAGCCTGACGCGCTTCCCCGTGAATTGGGGATCCAGAAAATTTCCCATCACGAATTGAATCGCTATGCAAAGCACCGTTATAACAATAGCATTGGTAATCGAACCGCTAACACCAAACTGAACAAAAGCCAATAGCGAAACCACCATCGTAGACACAATGGATCCTATGGTAGGAATGAAATTCATCATGAATACAAGCGCAGACAAAACAAGCGTGTCCTTCATGCCATTCAATGCCATCACAATGAAAAAAGCCGCCGCAGTCGCCAGGCTGATTATGAATTTGACCCCGATATAATGCGAAACCTGCCTCAGCGTAAGCTCCACAGCTATGGCAGCTCTGCGCTTGCGTATGAATTTTCCAATTGTTCTAGTAATCCTGACATGATCCAAAAACAAAAAGAAATCATATATGATTATCAGAAGCAGCGATGTGACCAGATTGCGGAAATACATTATATTCCCTTTCAAATAGGACACCGAGTAATCAGCGAGACTGGCAAGCAGATTGATGTTCTTGTGATGACCGCTTATCTTGAACCTCTCATGAAGATAAGACATCACGCTCCGATAAACCGAATCCGCCATATCAGCATATTCAGTGATAGTTGACACCAGGCGATCTATAGTATATATGACCACAAGCAGAAAAAGTGCCAATAGCACAATCAAGACCGCCATACTGATGAAAACAATCACTCCATGCCTTACCCCAGCCGCTTTGAGCTTGTTCAAATAAGGATAGAACACAATGTATATGAAAACCGACGTGATAATAGGCAAAAGGACGCCAGAGGCTGCCTTGAGAACGAAAAGCGCCAAAATGGCAGCTATCAGCACAACTGAATTCCTAAAAACACTTTGATTGAACTCGAATTTCATCCGGCAGCTCCAATTTATAAGACTTGTTTTCAAAGCGGAATTCCAAACCAGCGCAAACAAGGCCGATTCCACCTGCGCCCGCTTCCTGTGAAAAAGCGCCCGCCGCCTTTCCGTCAATCCCGCCATATTCCACATCACCGACAATCGGAAACGCCAAAGATGAAAGAACGCTTCTTATCTGATGACGGAATCCTTTCGTAATCCTTACATCAAAACGAACCGGCGAGAAAGCAGCGCATCCCGCCATCGACTCGCCAGGCGCCATGATTCCATTCGGCAAATCAATGCGAGTAGCCCTAAGCAATGGCAAAATCCTCTTGTTCTTGTAATGAGATACCTCGCTTTCAAGAACAGGTCTTACACGATTACCCTCATAAGAGCGAAAATAGGATTTGAAAACCAAATGCCCTTCCTTGGCTAAGCGCTTGGAAAGCCTTGCGTATTCATCTTTCAGGAAAAGCCCATCAGGAATACGATTCGCAAAACAACACCGCGCTTCATAGGTCTTGACAATATCAATGCCCCTCATAGCGATGAGAACCTGCGGATTTTTAGCAAAAACCACAAGTCCAGACGTGGGATAATCAAGTCTATAAAGAAGTCCGGCTTCCTGAAAAACGGCATCATCCGCCACCGCATTTCCATCGGACCTCATCTTTTGGCACACGCTGCGAAACTTCGCGCAATCATCGCGAAAACCGGATTCATAAGCGCGAACACACGAATCAATGCTGCCTCTCACGCTTACGCTATGAAGCAGCGGCGGCTTATAGAACAGACGGAAATCACTGTTCTCATCCAGCAATCGCATTTCAGGAATCACTTCCTGTCACCGCGTTCGCCTTTGACCCTTATCACCACTTTTATACCGTTATAATTCGCCGGCTGCGCAAAATGCTCCTTGACCTTAAGCGCATGCGGTTCCCTTATTTTGAAAAAGGAAAACGACTTCAGGCTCTTAAAATCAAAAGCAGTCCCTTCGGGTATGCCGCTTTCCTTCTCAACAAACCTGAGAAATTCCTCTATCCTGCTCTTGTTATACAACTTCAAATTGCACCAGAACTCGAACGAATCACCGCTTGATGCATCAGATGAAGCGGACGAGACAGCACTAGAAGGCCTTTCAAAAGCATTCTGTTCCTCGATCTTCGGCTCCGGACGCCTGAATTCCGATCTGTCAGCCTGCTTCACATCCTGTCCGGCGGAAGACTGTCGAAAACCCTCTTCGGGATTCCTCCTCTTATCCGGCTTCAACGCTTTTGGCTTGGCTTGCCGATCATCAGACGCGCCCGCCAATATTTCCCTGCGGTGCAACTGAGTGAACAAATAGGCAAGAAACGACGATCTCTGCAAGAGGCCGACTTCCTTTTTTATGGTTTTTTTGACGAATTCTATTTCCTTCGCATAGCTCGAACCCTGCATGCGCGAGAATTCGTCCTTTATCATATTTCTCAAATCTTCTTCTTTTATCATATCTGTTCCGTAATCGAATCCGCTGCCGGAACCGGCTTCTCAAGGGCCTTAATCATGCCCTGCGGATTTTAAGAGCGCTTCAGAAAAACCCCAATGTCCGCTTCGCCAGCACCCAATCAAACCTGAAAAACCATCTGAAAAACGGCAAAACACATAATCATAATACCGCACGATCTTCAGGCGGTTTTCCTCTTCTGAAACCCCAAAGGCGCTTTCCGGACGCATATTTTCAAAACGCCTCTAAGATTATAAGAACTTTTCAAGGTTTTTTCAAAAGGACGCTTCCAAAACCTGCTACCCGAAAGCGCCTGCGGCTTTTCAAAACGAAACGGCCCGGCAGATTCGAATTCCAGAATTACGGAAACGCCCTCAGGCTATCAAAGACACCTGATGATCTCGCCGGCAAATTGCTCTCCCGTAGCATTTCCGCCCAAATCCTGCGTCAGATGCGTTTTGGATTGCAGAACTTTTGAGACTGCCGACTGAATCCTTGACGATACATCGCGCTTTCCCATATGGTCAAGCATCATGCAAGCGCCGTTGAGCAAAGCCAGCGGATTCGCAATGCCCTTTCCGGCAATATCAGGCGCGGATCCATGAACAGCCTCGAAAATCGCAGCATCGCTTCCAATATTCGCCCCCGCAACAAGACCAAGACCACCAACCAAGCCTGCAATCAGATCCGATATGATGTCGCCATAAAGGTTCGGAGCAACCAGAACGTCATATTTCTCAGGATACATAACCAGCTGCATGCACATGTTATCGACTATCTTGCTATCAGCTTCTATGCCCTGATATTCACCCGCAACCTTCTCAAACACGGACAAGAACAAGCCGTCCGACTTCTTAAGAATATTCGCCTTATGAATACAGGTCACCTTTTTGCGGCCATGCTTCTTCGCATAATCAAAAGCATATCTGATTATCCTCTCCGAAGACTTTTCAGTGATCCTCTTTATCGCCTCAAAGCCGCCTGCAATCTCCTTTTCCTCTCCTATGTACAAGTCCTCGGTGTTTTCACGTACGGTCACTATATCGACATTCTGGAATTTTGAAATCCCCGGAATCGATTTCGCCGGCCTGAGGTTCACGTAAAGATCATATTTGAGCCGCAACGACACATTGACCGATCTGAAGCCTTTTCCTACAGGCGTTGTAACGGGACCTTTGAGAGCGACTTTGAACTCATTAATCGCATCAAGCGTCTCTTCGGGAATGAGCTTGCCGCATTTGTCAAACGCAGTCTGGCCTATATCAAACGCATGATACTTCAAATCCGCGCCGGCGGCATCAAGAATTCGGACAACCGACTTTGTGATCTCAGGACCTATTCCATCGCCCTCAAGCAAAACAACATCACTGCTCATTTCCTCTCCTCCTCATTTTCCGGAAAACCCACATATTTAGTAGCGGGCCTGACGATCTTATTGCAATAAAGCAAAGTCTCAATATCATGCGCAATCCAACCGACCACGCGGGAAGCGGCGAAAAGAGGTATGAACAAATCGCGCGGCACTCCCAGAAGCTCATATATCAAACCTGCATAGAAGTCCACATTCGCGCACGCCTCCATCCCGGTTCTCTCACTGACTTTCTTTTTCGCAATCTTCTCGAACCTCATGTAAAGTCCGACTTTCCCGCTTCCTTTGCTCTCGGAAAGCTTCTGGGCCTCTTCTCGAAGAATCTCGCATCTGGGATCCGATTTCGTATATATGGCATGACCTATCCCATAAACAAGGCCGCTGTTATCAAAATAATCCTTCTTGAGCATCCTATCGATAACCGCCTCTATCTGACTGTCCTTGGGATCAAGCCCTATGTCATCGATTACCGAAGACATCATATCCTGAACCGCCATGCTCGCGCCGCCGTGCCTCGGCCCCTTAAGCGACGCCAATGAAGCGCAGATCATGGAATACAAATCCGTCAGCGTAGATGACACGACCGTTCCTACAAAAGCGCTATTATTTCCTCCGCTATGATCGGCATGAACCATAAGGCACCTGTCAAGCGTCTTCGCCTCAATATCAGTGAAAATTCCATCATTTCGCGAAAGATACAGGATGTTCTCCGCATAAGAAAAATCCTTTCGGGGATAATGAATATGCAAGGAATCCTTATCCAAATAATGCGATTTCGCCTGTAGACAATATGACACAATCGCCGGCATCTTGGAAACCAATGAGATTCCCTTGCGTATCAGTTCGAGAATCTGCGTATTGTCCGGATCGGAATCAAATGAATACAAGGACAATATCGATCTGGAGATGTGGTTCATAAGGGATTTCGAAGGATGCGGCAATATGATGTTCTCAAGGAACCCGTCCGGCAAATCGTATTCATCCGACATCATCTTCTTGAACTTCCGGGACTCAACAGGATCAGGATAATGTCCGAACAAAAGCAAAAAGCAGGTGTTCTCGTATCCGAAATCCCCCTTGGCCATCTTAACCACATCGCGAATGTCTATGTTCCTGTAATAAAGATTGCCTTCCTTGGGGACTTTGACATCGTTTTTCACGCTATATCCGGAAACATCGGAAACTTTTGACAGCCCGACAAGCACTCCGGTCCCGTTCTCGTTCCTGAGTCCTCTCTTGACTTTGTATTTCGCATAAAGATCCGACTCTATGCGGCCATCCCTAAGCAAATCGGAATACTTTTCCGCCAGAAAACCCGTCATCTCATCCATTTGCGCCACCTTTTCTTATCTTATTCAGCAGGCCGCCGCACATTACCAGCTCATACTCCTCGTCAGTAAGATTATTGGCAACCTCCGCATGCTTGCCATTGCTGGCGCATATGCGGATCTTTTCCCTATTGAGCATTATGCTTATCGTATCCGCTGAAGCCTCCGCCGAAAAATCATCCGGAAGCTTGCACTCTATCGGAAGAATACCGAAATTAATCAGGTTCTTGCGGTGTATTCTGGCGAACGAGACAGCAATCACCGCCCTTATGCCGAGATACCTCGGAGCAATGGCGGCATGCTCCCTGCTGGATCCCTGCCCGTAATTGCTTCCTGCGATTATCACGCCATTTCCACCCCATTCCTTGCAATGTCCGACAAAATCCGGAAGCCGCTTGCAGAAAACGAATTCGGAAATCTTGTCTATGTTGCTCCTATACGGCAAAACATCAGCGCCGGCAGGCATTATGTCATCAGTCGTGATGTTGTCGCCGAGACGAGCCATCACCTTTGCTGAGAAACCGCGCATATCGCCATCGCTTATCGCCGCAGGACCATTCTCAAATTCATCAAAGTCCGGAAGCGGCTTGATATTCGGCCCCATCTCGACCTCCCCGGTACAATCAGGAAATATGAGAAGACTGCTGTCGATCGGATATGAAACCGCCTTGTCAAATGCGGTCAGATCAAGCCCCTCGGCAGAAGCCACATGACCGGCAAGAGCTGATGCTGCGGCGGTCTCCGGAGAAACCAGATACACATTCGCGCTCACCGTTCCGCTTCTGGCATGGAAATTCCTATTGAATGTCCTAAGCGAAACAGCATTTGTCTTGGGGGACTGCCCCATTCCGATGCAAGGTCCGCAAGCGGTCTCAAGTATTCTGGCGCCCGCATCGAGGAATGTCCGCAATATGCCGTTGTCGGTTATCATCTTCAACACCTGAAGACTTCCAGGCGCAATGCCGAGAGACACGTCCTTATGAACCTTTTTGCCCCTGAGAATCGAAGCCGCTTTCGCCAAATCGCTATAGCTGGAATTGGTGCAGCTGCCTATGAGAACCTGATCGACTTTCAAATCCGAAAGCTCCGAAACCGGCTTGACATTATCCGGAGAATGAGGGCATGACGCAAGCGGAACGACTTCACTCAAATCAAAAATGATATCCTCATCATATGTGCTGTCGGCATCCCTTTCAAAAGGCTTGAAATCATTTTGCCTGCCCTGCAATGCCAAAAACTCCCTCGTCCTCTCATCAGATGGAAAAACCGAAGTCGTAGCGCCAAGCTCCGCACCCATATTGCATATCGTAGCCCTTTCCGGAACGCTCAGCGATGCAACCCCTTCGCCATAATACTCCATTATCTTGTTGACACCGCCCTTAACGGTAAGGAGCCTGAGCAAATGTATTATCACGTCCTTTGCCGATACGCCGGATTTAAGCCTGCCCTTGAGCTGCACGCCGACTATTTTGGGCTTCACAATCGCATAAGGCATCCCTGCCATAGCGCAAGCGACATCCAATCCGCCAGCACCTATAGCTATCATACCCATTCCACCACCGGTAGGAGTATGGGAATCCGATCCTATGAGAGTCTTGCCAGGAACGGCAAAGCGCTCGAGATTGACCTGATGGCAGATTCCATTGCCAGGCTTGGAAAACACGATTCCGTACTTGTTTGCAACAGTCTGCAAAAATCTGTGGTCATCCGCATTCATGAAGCCGTTCTGCAGCGTATTGTGATCCACATATGAAACCGAAAGGTCAGTCCTGACCTTGTCCGCACCCATGCGCATGAATTCCAAATACGCCAATGTTCCAGTAGCATCCTGCGTCAGCGTGCAGTCCATTCTTATCCGCATCAGATTGCTCTTCGCATCATAAGACACGAGATGCGCATCCAATATCTTGTTCGCCAAATTCTTTCCCATATGCAAATCCTTTTATAATACCATCAGCACCCGTCTAAAGATACCCATCAGGTTTTAGAAGTGTCATTATCAAATTGGTTTCAATTATACTTTTATGCGTCTTTTACTGCAAAACGAAAGGTCAAAGGCTAGGATTCCAGAAGCGCCCTTTAATGAGTCGAATCCCCACACAACATCCTAAGCGCATGCGGCAGTACGGGAATCACAGCCTCCAAGCTCTCCGTTGCCCCCTTTGTGCTGCCGGGAAGATTAACTATCAGAGTCCTGTCCAACACGCCGGCAACGCCTCTGGACAGATACGCATTCAAATTCGTCTTCCCGCCAGCGCATCGCATAAGCTCGCAAATGCCGTCAGCGCGCTTATCCAAAACCGCTAAAGTAGCCTCAGGCGTGACATCCGCCGGAGCCAAACCGGTTCCGCCGGCCGTCAAAACCAAATGAAAGCCACGTTCAGGCGCGCACAGTGAAATCAGCTCGTTTTTTATGTTTTCCACATCATCGGGAACCACGGACTTGAATTGCGTCTTATAACCGTTCTTCCTCAAAATGTCCATAACCGCTTCACCAGCCTCATCCGTTCTGGCTCCCGTGCTGCAGGAAGTGGAAACCACCACGACAGCCGCATTGTATGTGGAGACAACCCTTATGACATCGCCAGCCTTCAGTTCCCCGCCTTCGATGACTTTGAAAAACAAACCCTTTTGAGGCATCACGCATTTGCCGGTTTGGCGCTTTATCGCACAATCGCTATGGCATTCCTTTCCTATTTGAGCAAGTTCGAGAACAACTCCCCTTTCCGTTTTCAGAATACTGCCGATCGGCAGCCTTTCCGAGCGAATGCCTTCGGTTATGATATTCTCCGCAAACGCCCCATGCTCCAGTTTTCTGCCCAAAACGGATTCCATCGCGGCGATATCCTCTGATGCGAGAATGCTGACCTGACGATGCCATTTGCCCGCATGAGCATCACCCTCGATTCCCCAATCACTTAAGACAATAGCTCCGCTGACTTCCTTTTTGACCTCGCCTTTCCTCTCTGATACGCAAACCGCAACTATCCTGCCTTCCATGCCTTTTCCATCCTCAATCAATTTCCAATGCCCTTCAAGGCGCTTCATTTCCTGTCCGCCTTCTCATATGACCCGCTCTTGCCTCCGGACTTGCTCTGCAAATACACGTCCGTAATCTCAATATCCCTCTGAACCGCCTTGCACATGTCATAGATAGTCAAAGCGCAAACGCTTGCTGCGGTAAGAGCCTCCATCTCCGCTCCGGTCTGACCCTCACATTTCACATGTGAAGTTATCAATATCTCATTGCGCTCCGCATCCATCGCATATTCCACCCGAACGGATTGCAGCAAAAGCGCATGAGCCATGGGAATTATCTCAGGTGTCCTTTTAGCCGCCATGATTCCCGCCACCTGAGCAACCGCAAGGACATCCCCTTTTCTTATGCCGCCGGAAAGTATAAGCGACATCGTATTGGCATTCACCTTTACCGTAGCCTTGGCAATCGCCTCACGCGAAGTCCGAGCCTTAGCGGACACGTCAACCATCATCGCCCTGCCATTCTCATCAAAATGCGAAAACTCACCGCTTCCAAAATCATTGCCATCCATAACACTACCCGCCTATCCGCCTCATGCTTCTTCCGCCAGTGGTAACACCGTCAATATCAGTTCTGAGGCAACGCAAATCCCCGTGCTCCCTAGGCTTCGCATCAATCGCATTCCTTATCGTCCTTTCCATTTCAACTTCGGATTTTCCGACAAGCGAATACTCGTCAGACGAATGCAAGCATGGTTTCACATATCCGTCATATGTTATTCTAAGCCTATTGCACTTATCGCAAAAAGACGAGAACACCGGTTCTATAAGACCAACCCTGCCCTTGGCTCCGCCCAACGCATACAACCTGGCCACAGACGAGGGATCATCCATACCCACAGACTTCAAATCAGGACATCTTTCCAAAACCACTCTGCCGCTAAGATAAGCCTCCTTGCCAAACAAGGGACTTCCAGTCATAGGCATCAGCTCTATGAAACGCACATCCAAAGGCTCATCTCTGGTCAAATTGACAAAATCACCGATCTCATCATCATTAAACCCGCCTATAAGCACCACATTCACTTTAACCTTGCCGAAACCAGAAGACAATGCGGCCTGAATCCCACCCATAGCCTTATCAAACATGTCGAATCCGGTAAGACGCTTGTATTTGTCCCTATTCAACGTGTCCAGACTGATGTTTATTCCGTCAAGGCCCGCGCCTTTAAGATCGGCAGCCTTATCAGCCAGCATTGTTCCGTTCGTGGTCAAAAACACGCCTTCGATCCCCGGCACGCGCTTCACATCCGCTATGAAATCCACAAGTCCGGAATAGCATAAAGGCTCACCGCCCGTAAGGCGCACTTTGCTTATGCCGACTTTGGCCGCGGCACGAACCGACATAAGCCGCTCGGCATACCCGAATGACGTGAATTCCCCGAGCCTGCCGTTTTCGGCAGATCCGGCCGGACAATCATGCTGAAACGAAGTCCAACAATATCCGCATTTCAAATTGCACTTGTCTGTAAGAGAAAGCCGCAAATATGTTATTTGCCTGTGAAACGAATCGCGCATATGGCGTGATTATATCACAAAAAGACATGAGATTTCCAGATTCGCAGGTATCATATGCGCTAATGCGCAGCGATTCAATCGTCCACCCCAACCATCGCAGATGTTGCCTTTACAACAGCATAAGCCTCTTTTCCAACCTCAAGCCCGAGCTCGGCAATTGCAACAAGAGAAATTGTTGATGGAGGTTTTTCAAAACTCATAGCTATGTCCGAAAGTTTGACTGATAGGACAGAGCCGCAGAGCCGGAGAGGTGCTGGAGAGGCGCGCTTTGGGGCGAAAAGCCTAAT
>CADBSO010000070.1 GCA_902797395.1 uncultured Spirochaetales bacterium | reverse complement strand
TGGCTATGTCCGAAAGTTTGACTGATAGGACAGAGCCGCAGAGCCGGAGAGGTGCTGGAGAGGCACGCTTTGGGGCGGAAAGCCTAATGCAGGATAAGGCTTTGTGCCTATCCAAATGACTTTGCGACCCAAAGCGCGCATATGCGGCGCATATCCGGCGATTGGATATGGCAGAATAAATGTATTCGGACATAGCCTAAGTATTTTCAAGCAGAACGATAGTGTGAAGCTTATAGTCAAGGACAAAAGCTCCAAAAGCATATTCAATATGGGTGAGGTGGATTGCAGGAGCTTCGTGAAGGACATGAGATGCATCAAAGGGCATAGCTTTGATCTCGGCGCCGGCTGGATCAACGACGCCGTCGACTGCTCCATGTCGTGTCGGTTCTACTGGTACCCGTTTCACACGGACAGCATCTTAGGCTTCCGGCTTGCTCGCTCCGCTCAAGACTGAACAAGCGCCGGCAGGGAGGGGCTTTGCCATAAAACCCGATTGCCGTTATAATTCGACCGGAGTCTGTGATTTTGCTGAATTGCAGGGTCGATAACGGGCGGTTCTTGCATAAAACTAAAAGCGATGTTATCATCATTCGTTAGGGTTTTAGGATTCGCTTTAAATGATGCGATGATTATTTTTTTGAGAATCCAAGTCAATCTTTGCGCCAGTAGCTCAATGGATAGAGCGACGGAATCCGGATCCGTAGGCTGCAGGTTCGATTCCTGTCTGGCGCAATTTTCAAGGTGGTTTTACAGTCGGTTTCATGTGCATTCGACTCGCGGAAAGTTTCGCATGTGATTCATTCGGCAATTGCAAATCCTTTTCAAACATTATAATATATCAAGGGGGTTCCTGATGGCTTTGGCAGGGGTCGGGCTTTCGGAATCGCCTTTTGAATTCAAGGAGTGATTATGGGTTGGTCTTTTCCATATATTGATAGCTATTATATCATTTTGGTGGTTCCTACGATCATATTGTCGCTTTTGGGACAACTATGGGTGAAGGGGACATTTAATAAGTATTCGAAAGTCAAGATACAGTCAAGCATGCTTGGCGTTGATGTTGCGAAGAAAGTTCTTGATCAGGGCGGCGTGAGCAATGTCAACATTGAGAGGACCGGCGGGTTCCTTACGGACCACTTTGATCCTAGGAAGATGGTCTTGCGCTTGTCTGACCCCGTTTATGGCGCATCCAGCGTATCTGCTGCCGGCGTAGCCGCGCATGAGGCAGGGCATGCGGTTCAGAAGAAGACCAGATATTTTCCGCTTGTTTTGCGTTCCACTTTGGTTCCTGCGGCGAATATCGGTTCGACGATAGGGCCATATCTGGCGATGTTCGGGCTGATTCTTGGAAATCCGTATTTTCTTAAAGCCGGAATCGTGCTGTTCTCGTTGAGCGTCCTGTTTTATCTGGTGACATTGCCTGTCGAGTTCAATGCTTCCCGCAGGGCCATAAGACTGTTGAGGGAATCCGGAATTTTGGAAAGCTCGGAAATAAAGAAGGTAAGACGCGTTCTGACTGCTGCGGCCTTCACCTATGTTGCCGCTGCTTTGACGCAGCTTGCTTCGCTTTTGAGGCTCATACTTATTGCTAAGAGCAGGGATAAGCGCTGATGGCGGGGAAATCCAAGGTATACTGGACTGATTTTCGAACCATAGCTTTCGGCGACGGACCCGCAGAGAAGCTTAAGAAGCTTGTCAGAAAAGCCGGAATAGGTGATATTGACATGAATGGCAAGTTCGTTGCCGTCAAAATGCATTTCGGCGAAAAAGGCAATATGAGCTTTCTGCGTCCGAACTATGCCAAAGCGGTTTGCGATGTTGTGAGGGAAATGGGCGGAAAGCCTTTTCTGACGGATTGCAATACCATGTATCCTGGCAGCAGAAAGAACGCGCTTGAGCATTTGTATTGCGCTTGGGAGAACGGGTTCTCTCCTCTTTCAGCTGGCGCTCCCGTCATAATCGCTGACGGGCTGAAGGGAACGGATGATGTGGAGATTCCGGTCGAAGGCGGCGAATATGTCAGGAATGCCAAGATCGGCCGCGCTGTTATGGATGCGGATGTTTTCATAAGCCTGGCGCATTTCAAAGGTCATGAGATGACCGGCTTCGGCGGTGCGATAAAGAATATCGGCATGGGGTGCGGATCAAGAGCGGGAAAAACCGAGCAGCATTCGAATGGGCAGCCGATAATAGATGAGACTTTGTGCAGAGGGTGTCGGGCGTGTTTGCGGGAATGCGCGAATAGCGGTCTTGAATTTGATTCTGCGAAAAGGAAGATGCATGTCAACACGAACAATTGCGTTGGTTGCGGCAGATGTTTGGGCGCTTGCAATTTCGATGCGATAAGCTTTGCGAATGATGCCGCCATTGAAATGCTTAACAGGAAGATGGCGGAATATGCTAAGGCCGTGGTTCAGAACAGGCCGTCTTTTCATATAAACATAGCGCAGGACATATCGCCGAATTGCGATTGCCATGGCGAGAACGATGCTCCGCTGGTGCCGAATATAGGGATGTTCGCTTCTTTCGATCCTCTGGCGATTGATGTCGCCTGCAGGGACAAATGCCAGGAGGCGCCGCGCAATTCCAATACGCAACTGCATGACAGGAAGAAGGAAAAGGGATTCAGGGAAACCGGCGATCTGTTCATTGACAATAATCCGGACAGCGAATACGAATCGCTTATCGAGCATGCAGTGAGAATAGGTCTTGGAAACAGGGATTACGAATTGGTTTTTTGCAAATGAACATATTGATTACGAATGATGACGGATATGATGCGGAGGGCATATCCGTACTTAGGAATGCTTTGAAAAAAGCGGGACATGATGTTCTTGAGCTTGCGCCCTCCGAGAATCAGAGCGCGAAAAGCCACTCGCTTCGGATATCCGGAGAATTCGAGCTGCTTGAGCATGGTGGAAATGTGTATTCCATAGACGGGACGCCGGCCGATACGGTGATTTTCTATGAGAATTCGTATTATTTTCCGGATTTCAAGGCTGATTTGGTGGTGTCGGGCATAAACAGGGGCCTGAACGTGTCATCCGACATCATATATTCCGGAACTTGCGGCGCAGCTAGGGAGGCTTCGTTCAGAGGCTATCCGGCTATTGCCGTGTCATGTCAGGTTGATAGGAGTGGCGGCGGGGCCGATTATGGACTGGCTGCGGATTTTCTAGTGGCGAATCTTGATTCGTTTTATTCCTCGTTGAAGAGAAAAGGGACCATGAATTTCTTCTTGAATATCAATGTTCCAGCTGGTGGAAGAATCAGTGATTTCAAATATGCTTCGCTGACTCCGCTTGATTATTCCGATGTGATTAATGAGGAAGAGGAAATCGAGGGCGATTCAGATGCGGAGCAGTTTCGCATTCAATTCACTCATAATGGAATAAAAGTGAATGAGGAGTGTCGGAACAAGGACTCGAATGAGATGTGTGATATGGATGCCATTGGGAAAGGGTTCATATCCGTTACATATGTTCGTTCGTTCCTGGACTGGGACAACAGCGGATGCTGATTGGAAAAGGTGTTATGGACGATAAAGAGGAAGAGCAGAATTCAATAAGCGAAAACAGATCAAGCAATCATAAGGCCGATGTGGTGACTGTAGCCGCATTTCTTTTGGGGATGAAGGATGAGTTTCTCAAAAGCGAGCGTAGTCCTTATGATCAGGAGCTGGTTAGGAAACTTGAGCTCAATTCCTCGGCGAAGGATATGCGTTGCCTGACTATGCTGCGTCAGCAGATAATGCAGAACTGCAAGAAGATTTCCACAAAGAGAAAGGCGGAATTTCCGTATTCTTTGGATGCTGCGGGGCTGTCGGATCTTATAAACACGCAGGATATAGAGTATCTTAAGAACAGGAATATGGATATCATTATCCCGCGAAACAACAACCTCATGTATAATATCGCATTGATCAACCAGTATATTCTGGATAGGGTTGGAAATCTTAAGGGCTTGTTTTACGATTGGATCAATTTTGACTACATAAAAGCCCTTTTCATAATGCCGGGGTGCAATGCGGATAGAAAGCTGCTGGCTTCGCGCGGCCAGGAATTCAGCGACAGGATCAATGGTGTTAGAAGCGAGTATTACGAGAATTTCATGAAATATCCTTTCAATATGTTTCTCGTATGGCCAAAGCCTTTTGATGACAATGGCGAGGGCGGGAACGCGGCCGGCAACATCATGGGAAATGATTTTTGGTTTTTGAAGCAGCTTTATGAGGCTAATGGGGATAAGTTCACGAAATCCAATTATGTGATTGATGCTTCCGAGGGGACAAAGCAGATTGTTTATGATTTTGTGAGCGAGGCGACTAATATCCTTGTTGTGGTTGATTGCGAGAATGCGAGTCCGTATTCGCTTGCAGGCTGCCTTTTGAATTTGGATCCGGAGCAGATCGGCAAGGTGAAGAGGATCAAGCTCATCAATGATGTTCACACATCGACGGCATGGGATCGCTTCCAGGAAATGCTTGCTCAGGACGGCAGGAATATCGAGGTTGAGATCATTCCCACTACGCGTGTCAAGGAAGAGAAGTCGCTTGTGGATATGATAATGGCTGTGGAGATATGCAAGGATCATCATGTGAATAGCGTGGATTCTGTGATACTTGTGTCATCCGATTCTGATTTTTGGGGAGTCATTGAGAGGTTGAGCAGCGCTAGGTTTCTCGTGCTCAACGAGCGCATGCTCACATCGCAGAAGATCATTGAGAACCTGAACCAATATAGCATCGCGCATTGTTTCATGGATATGTTCGCGCAGGATGAGCGAGTGCAGAAATTCAAGCAGGATGTCCTTTACGGGCTTCTCCGCAACAAGATAGAGGAATTCAATGCGACTGGAGAATGGGGCAAGGATTTTTTGAATGTGGATTATCTTGTGAGCGATTTCTTCAAACGCGCTTACATAAAGGGAGCGGAAGAGCAGATGAAATGCGAGCGTGACGCCTTTAAAAACAAGTACTTCAAGAATGGATTTGTCTTGGGTATCGTGTCGAACAGCGAAGGCGAGGATGTTCTGTCATTGGATTCATATAGGAGAAACTGATATCCGAAGGAAGCGGATGAATGGGAATCGAGGATTTCATAAGTTCTGGCAATGAAAGGCTTGACAAACAGCTTTTGTTCGCAGCTGAAATCGATAAGATGACATCGGTCTTAAGGCGGACGGTTCTTATTGACGGGTCGCGCCGTGAGAATGATGCGGAACACTCGTGGCATATTGCGGTTATGGCGATGCTGCTTTCCGAATATGTGTCCGAACCCGTGGATGTGGCGAGGGCGGTGGAAATGTGTGTTGTGCACGATTTGGTGGAAATCGAAGCTGGTGATACGTTTGCTTACGATGAGGTGGCGAATGTTGGCAAAGAGGAGCGTGAGAGGGCTGCTGCGGACAGGCTGTTCTCCAGGCTTCCTGATGACCAGGCCGGATTCATACGCGGCCTGTGGGAGGAATTTGATGCCATGGAGACGCCTGATGGCAAATTTGCCGCATGCATGGATAGGCTTCAGCCGTTTCTCCATAATACTTTGACCGAGGGGCATACTTGGCCGGGTGTTCGCAGGCCTGCTGTCGAGAAGCGATTGGATATAGTGCGGACATTCATGCCTAGGGTTTATGAGTGGGTTTTGGTCAATATCGAATCGGCAATTGAAAAGGGTTGGCTGATGCCGTAGGCCGGGTTTTCGGTGCTATCAGGCGCTAGCGGGCTTTCGGAAGCGCTCTTGAAGAAAGTCAGAGGAAATTGCTTTGAAAAAACGCGTTTTGAACAGAAAAGAATTTTGGGTATCATTGTTTCCGTTGTTTGCCGCTCTTGTCTGGGGTCTTGGATTTGTGGCGCAGGTCAGCGGTTCGGAATCTATTCAGCCGTTTTCCTTTAATGCCATTAGAAACGTCGTAGGGCTTGTTGCCTTGATTCCTGCAGTGCTGTTTTTGGAGCAGAACAGGGACAGGCTGCCGGTGAGGACGATTGTCCCGGCGATTGCGTGCGGTGTGATATTGTTTGCAGCGCAGTCGCTGCAGCAGATAGGATTGGGATTGACATCATCGTCCGCAAAGGGCGGTTTCCTTACATCGCTGTATGCCATACTAGTCCCGTTCATAGAGTTTTTCATTTACGGCAAAAGATTCAAAACCGTCTTGTGGGTGTCCGTGATATTGAGTTTCGCCGGTTTGTTTCTGATATTCGCAGGCGGCAGTGATTCATCATCGCTTCTGGGCATCAGCACGGGCGATTGGGTTCTTTTGGCAAATTCGGTTTTGTATGCGGTGCATATTATTGCCATAGACAGGTGCATTGACAGGGTTCGGCCGTTTTTGTTTTCCGCGATTCAGGTTGCAACGGTTGCCGTTCTTAGCGGAGTGGTTGCCCTTGTGATTGAGACTCCGGATATTGATGCTGTTCGGAACGCCGCGATTCCTATTTTGTATGGTGGTTTGGCGTCTACTGCCATAGGATACACGATGCAGGTTCTCGCGCAAAAGAACAGGAATGTGATTCTAACAAGCATAATGTTTTCCACAGAGAGCATGTTTGCTGCCGTAGGAGGCTTCATCATTCTTCATGAGAGGCTGGCGGCTCTGGCTGTCCTTGGGTGCGTGATGATTTTCATTAGCGTCATTTTCGCGCAGATAGTGTCGAATCGGGCGGGATGATGCAGCTTGGCGGATTGTGTTTTTTAAAAAAACGGGTATAATCAGTCAAAAGCACTCGCATGGTACGAGAATGGCTTTATCGGAGGAAAAATGAATCATAACAACATAGATCTCATCAAGGACATCGCGATAATTGCGGATTTTGTCATTTCGATTTTTGCGGCAGCCATTAAGAAGAGCAATAAGAAGCTTTCGGATAATCTGTTTGCGTTTTCCGGAGTAATTTTGGCGGTTGCGTTTGTTTTTGTTATCATTGGATTTATTAACAAATGACATGCGCTGTTGTGTCTTTTTTCATATGAAATCCACAGGCGCTCCCTGGATAGCAGGTTTTTAGAAGTGTCTATAAGCGAATCCTTAGGGATTCGCTTTTTTTTGGCTATATCCGAATACATTTATTCTGCCATATCCAATCGCCGGATATGCGCCGCATATGCGCGTTTTGGGTCGCAAAGCCATTTGGATAGGCATACAACGTAATCGCGGATGCGCAGCAACGCAAGATACGAAGCCTTATCCTACATTAGGCTTTTCGCCCCAAAGCGTGCCTCTCCAGCACCTCTCCGGCTCTGCGGCTCTGTCCTGTCAGTCAGCTTTCGGACACAGCCGTTTCTTCTTGAGTTCTATAAGCTCGGCCTGCGCATACGACGCAAGCTGATCACCAAGAGATATAGCCTCATCAATGTCAAACCACCTGTATTCGGATGTCTCCCAATTAAGGGAAACCTTGACATCGATGCTTTTCAAATCCAACGAGAAAATGTCGTATTCAAATAGAAACGGGACGCATGCCTTATACAGCGGAACCAATTCGCCGTGCGATGCCGCTATGCCGGCTTCTTCCCTAAGCTCTCTTGCCGCAGCCGCAACATATGTCTCTCCAGGCTCTTTCTTGCCACCGAATACCGACCATTTGCCATATTCCCGCTTCACAGCCCTCTTGCCAAGCAAAACCTTGATCTTCGAATCCTCTGTCACAACATAAGGCAAAACGCCTGCGCCATCAAACAACATGCTCATATGCGATCCTCCACCAATTAGATTTTTAAGGTTTTCTCAAAGAATGCACTGGTTCAAAATAAGCTTCGCATCATTTTGAAATGAGTTTTGAAAAAACCTCCTTTTCCCCTAAGTATAAGTATAATCACGCAGCCGTATCATATGACGACACATCACAAATTCAAAAACCGCTTGATGTTTTCCCCAAGAATCAGCTCTTTTTCCGTTTCCGTCAAATCCAAGTCATTCAAACGCCTCAACTCATCTTTAGCGGTCCACATTGGATAATCCGTTCCGAAAAAGAACTTATCCGCTCCGAAATCCCTGATTATGCCAAGCGCTTTCTCCTTCGGCAAAAATGCCAAAGATGAAGAAGTGTCAAAGTGAAAATTGGAATATTTCGCCTTGTGATACAAGCAAACGTCATCCCAACGCTGATATGCGCCCATATGAGCGGCGATGACCTGCAATTCCTTGTAATCATTCAAAATCGAAACAAGCCTGCTAACAGACGAATAATCATACCTAGCATCACCCATGTGAAAAAGGATCGGCAACCTTCCGGCCACAGCATCATATATTCTAGTCGCGCTATCGTCATCAATATTGAAACGCTGGAAATCCGGATGCAGCTTCACCCCGCGAAAACCAAGAGCAATGCACTTGTCAACCTCATCTCTGATCTCGCTCGCATCCATATCAGGATGTAATGTCATAAATCCGACAAACTCCTCATGCTTTCTCATCTGATCGCAAATGAATCCGTTTATCGACGAGACCTGATGAACTGTCGTCGCCACGGAATGAACCAAGCACTTGCTTATATTCGCTTCGCTGCTCTCTTTCAGCAAGGCATCAATCGTCCCGTCGTGCTCAATAATGGCATCGTAGAAATCACCTATCGCCTGCGCGGCTTTACGTGCGATCTTATCAGGATAAATATGAGCATGCGCGTTTATAATATCCACTCGTCCGACTCCTGTCTACTTCGAAAATGCTTTTTTGAAAATCTCATAATTGCTGTCTGGAGCATCATCCCTGCAAAAAACCGCAAATTCAACTATTTCAAAATCATAATCCGCCAACGATTCCCTGAAAACTTCCGCGACGATATCCGGCGGATTGTGAAATGCCCCGCATCCGAAAGCGCCGAGAACCAGCACCTCCTCACCCTCCTTGAAAGCGACATCGAGGATCCTTCTTATCCTCGATCTCATAATCCTTTCATAATCCTTGCGACCGGACTGCGGAATACCAGCATACGAAAGCTGCGGAGCTGCGGCGCTTATGACATCAACCTCAAACCAATCGGACTCGTCAAGCATCTTAGGCGCGGACTCATCCGATTTGAAAACGCAAACTTCAGGCGTATATATGAGATCGTCATTTCCCATATTCCCGATTTCACCCTTGGCATACATATGCTGATGCCGAATATGGAAATCCTTTTCAGCGGCTTTAAGGCATGGATATAGCGTTGATGTCCTGCATATTGATTCTTCCTGCGCGCCGGCAGTCCAAGGCGAACCGCCGACACTATGATTGTTCGCAAAATTAAGAACGCATGTCTTTTTGACCTTGTAAGCGCTTGCGGCCTCAAAACTGCGTTTTTTCGATACAATCGTCTTAACAATACCAGAACGTTTGCTTTCAGGCACATCAAGATCATCTCCCTCCAGCAATACATACTGTCCGGAAATCGACCTCTTCAATGAATCGGAAAGCTTGGAATCAGAAGCCACGCAATCAAGCGTATGATCCATCACAAACCTGTTCAAAGCCCTGAAATCCGTCCCGAAGCAACCGGCTTTCCTATTATATTCCTCGCAATCCATCATATCCAAGCACCCTCCAGCAACATACATGGGCGCTCTCCAGACAGCAGGTTTTCAGAAACGCCCACATCCAAAAACATTCCCAAAAGCATACTACTTTGCAAAGGTTTTTTCAAAACCCGTTTCAAAACACAAAAGAGGTTTTTTCAAAACTCCTTCCTTCATGCTGCTCGCTCTTTTGAACCAGGGCGCAAATCCTGCGGATTCCCCTAAAAACACGCTACGTTTCGCCTTGAGGAAAGGCAAAACGCAGCATTTGCGGTTTTTTCGGAGAACGCCCTGATTCGGAATAGGTTTCGCACCATTTTGAAATGTGTTTGAAAAAAACCCCAGAAATACTATCACATTTCGAGACTTCGAGCCGATTATTATCAGCAAAATGGAGTTTCTAAAAACCTCAAAGCCGAATTCCACCAATGCTTTTCGGAACTGAGAACCGCCCCATATTTACCACATGTTTGACGAATGTTTTGACGAATGTAAGGAAAAGCGCCCGGCGGGAGTCGAACCCGTGTCTTCAGCTTGGAAGGCTGAGGTAATAGCCATTATACAACAGGCGCAAAAGAAACATGATGCACCACAACATCACTCTGTTATATTCTACAAATTATCAATATATTGTCAAATATCATAAGCGCGCCCAAAAACAACATGTCTTCAGGACGCTCAAAAAAAAGGCTATGTCCGAAAGTTTGACTGATAGGACAGAGCCGCAGAGCCGAAGAGGTGCTGGAGAGGCACGCTTTGGGGCGAAAAGCCTAATGCAGGATAAGGCTTCGCATCTTGCGTTGCTGCGCATCCGCGATTACGTTGTATGCCTATACAAATGGCTTTGCGACCCAAAGCGCGCATACGCGGCGCATATCCGGCGACCGGATATGGCAGAATAAATATATTCGGACATAGCCAAAAAAAACAGGCGGGTCTTGCGAACCCGCCTGCCAACTCAGTTCTGATATTCAGAACCTACCTATCCACATAAGGCGCAACTCTCTCATCGGATTGCCACCTCAACTCATCACGGACTTTCTTGAAATCCGAAACATCAATATTGTTAAATGAATCCCTAACATTATAATTGAAGAACTTGGGAGCGAACGGATCGGCATCCCTAAGCTTTTCAATCATCACTTTGGCATCCACAACATACGGCGCAGAAGGAATCTTTACCGCAGGTTCCGAAGACTGTGTCTGAGCAGGAGCGCTCACGGAAGACTTAACCGCATCATAGCCCTGCTTAATCGCATCCCCAGCTTTTGAAACCGTGGATTTGACGGCTTGCGCGCCCTTATCGGCAGCTTCGGCCAGCGAATCCCACCAACTGCTGTTTTTACCGGAATCTGTCGCAGCGGGCGTATCCTGCGGAACTTCCTTAGCCGATTTTACAACGGGAATATGCTCATAAGCAGCCGCAGCATGAATTATGAATGGCATCGGCGGAACCCTGTTCGCAGCCTTCTCATCCGACACCGTTTCGCGTACGGAATCCGAATCGGCAGCATCCGTTCTCTTAGCAATCGAATCGGCGACATCGGATATCGCATCCTTGACCGCATCGTATCCCTGCTTTACAGCACTGCCGGCCTTATTCACCGCATCCCTGATAAAGGAACCTGGCGTCTTGCCGGAATCCTGAGCAACAGGAGTCACAGAAACGGATGGCGTCTCGACACTAGCTGTCGGCTGAACAGGCTTCGAGATATAATCGACGTTTCTGTTCCAACCGTCAATATACGGAGCCACCCTATCATCGGATTGCTGCCTCAATTCATCCCTGACTTTTTTGAAATCAGGAGTATCCGTATTATTATACGAACCCCTCACATCATAGCCAAAGAACTTCGGCGCAAACGGATCAGCATCGCTTATCCTGGATTGCGACACAGGCTGCGTTGCAGACTGCGATGCAGGCTGCGTTGTGACCTGCGATGCAGGCTGCACAGGCTTGCTTACATCAGCGGGTCTCTCGCTAATCCTAACAGGCGTCACTGAGACGTTTGTAATAATCGGCGCCTCATCCCTGACATCATGTACCGGCTCAAACGGCGTATCCGCTCTCATGGTAACCACTCTTGCGAATGTGATGATCGGGAAATTGATCTTCCCATAATTCGGCGAATTAGGATTCGGCTCCTGTGTCAAAGTAGCCGAAACATACTTAGGCACTGGCGGCTTGCGGGACTTCTTTTTAGAAGCCCTCTCAATAACAAGAGATGTGCTCACATCAGGTGCGGGAGGCCTTCTTGTGGATGCCCATTCATTAATGCGTCCCGACAACTCGCTTGCGGCTTCTCTAGTATTATCATAAGCGCGCTTTCCAGCATCGCTTGCAGCATCGGCCGCTTTATATGCGGCATCAGCAGCATCAGAACCAATCTTTCCGGCGGCGTCGCGGGCGGCGTCATAGCCCCTGCTGGCGGCGTCGGCGGCCGAGGAGGCCGCCTCGCGGGCTGCGTCGGCGGCGCGGCCGGCCAGTCCGGCTATGGAGTCCCACCAGCCCTTGCGGCCGTCGGAGGCCTGCGCCTCGCCGTCGGAGGACGGGGCCCTGCGCATCTCGGCGGCGGCGTGCGTTATCACCGGCTGCGACGGGACGGCCACCATGTTGCCC
>CADBSO010000069.1 GCA_902797395.1 uncultured Spirochaetales bacterium | reverse complement strand
GCGGACATACGTTCGCTTCTTCTGCAATATGCGGAGGAGATAAACAAAGAACCAAATAATATCAGGTTTGTAGATTTTCTGTCCGGTGTGGATTATTGTGCTGCTGATGAGCTGAAATCAAGGCTTATCGAATTGGGCAGCAGCGGATTTGATTATTGCAGGATCAAATATTTCAATTCGCTGAAACATCTCGGTTTTCTTTTCGATCTTGTCATATCAAGGAGAAATATCGAATGCGATGCATATCTCATTTCCGTGTTCTTTCCGTTTTCGCAGGATGAGAAGGCTCAAGGCGAATTCGCGGATGCATTCTTCATGAGGTTCATGAGCGAATATGCCGATTCCGGAGAAAAGGAAGTCAGAAGGCAGCTTTCCGATTTGCTGTCGGTTATGGCTGATGACGATTTTCGGTTTTTCGATGAGGAGTCTTCTGATAGGAAGGCCAGGCTGAAAATGATCAAGAGCAACTTGCTCGAGGCGATTTTCTCAAAATGCGAAGTGCCGGCTGTCGATCGCATGATCATGGGCATGCCGAAGCTGAAGAACCCGATGAATGCGCTTTGGTCGAAAATAATCGGTCTTATAAGAGAGAAAAAGGAGGCTGTCTTCGGACAAGCCTTGGAACAGGAGGAACAATCATGGCAGAATTCATAGAAACGCCGTTGAACGATTCGAACGGCAGATCGCATTTGTTTGCTTACAAGAAGGGGAGCAACAAGCTTTATCCGGCGGATTTGGCGTACGATAATAAGAAGACGTCTTTTAGGATATACTTCGTTTATGATATGAGCGAAGATCCGAAAAAGGACAAGGAATGCGTGTTCGAGGCCAAAAACAGCGATGGCGAAATCAATGTGTTCGAATCTCCGTCATCCGAAGAGGACATTCAGGCAATTATCAGGACGCTGTTCATGTATTGATTGCTCTCTATTGACAATTGCTTTTGGATGTGTAAAATTTATAAGGCTATGCATCAGATCTTATCAAGGGGCTTGAGCATGCATGCTTGCTGTTTGGAAATCAGCAAAGGAGAGTAATGTAATGAAAAAGGGTTTGCATCCGGATTATGAGTTGTGCGAAGTGAAGTGCGCTTGCGGCAATGTCATAAAGACCAAGACTACGAAGAAGAACATGGAAGTGGAAATCTGCTCCGCTTGTCATCCGTTCTTCACTGGTACGCAGAAGTTTGTCGATACTCAGGGAAAAATTGAAAAATTCAAGAAGAGATACAACATCAATTAGCAAAAACATCGCGTCCGTGTTTCAGGCATTGCGTGATGCTGGTGCGGATGCGGTTGTATTGACGAACAAATCACCCGTAATCAATTCGGGCGGCGATGAGCGCTATAGGGACTTGGAGCATATGCTCGGTTTCAGCGATGATGGCGCCGCCTGTCTTTTCATTGATGGGATGGCATACCTCATCACTGATTCCAGATACGAGATCGAGTGCAAGGAGAGGTATGCGGGCGTTGATGGCTTGAAGGTGACCATCAGCAAAGATAATCCCGAGGACTCATGCTATTTTTCAATTGCCAGAAGGGCTAATGAATCGCGTAATGCCAAATTCGTTTTGGCTGCAAATGAAAGCGTCATCCATTCCGGGATATATGCCAGGATGATCAAAGGCAATGAGAAGATTGTGATCAAGGATGTCGATATCTTCTCGTGGGTTTGCGGCGATAGGCCGCAAGTAAGGTCTCATTCTGTTGATGATATAGAGGACTTGGGATTTCCCAATAGTTTCAACAAGATTTTCTCGCCGAGAGTATCCAAGCTCAATGCTGTTGTGACCAGCATGGCATCGGATGAGCAAAACTGGTTCCTGATATTTTCAAATCCGTCTGATATAGCGTGGATATTGAACATCAGATGTTTTGACAATCCTCCGTCGCTCATGCCGCCGGCGATATTCATCCTCTCTCAAAGCAAAGGCTATCTCTTCGTACAAGGGAGCCTCGGCAACAAGCTTGTTTATGAATTATCGAATTTAAGGAATAATGATGAGGAGAAGAGCCTTGTAAAGGAAGTAAGCGTGTTCACGCTTGACGAGTTTTTCACCAAGGCTAAATATCTTGTTCCGATTGCGTCTGCGGTGTATTTCGCTGATTTCGCTTATCCCGCTCAAATGCTTAGC
Organism: uncultured Spirochaetales bacterium; assembly: GCA_902797395.1. GTDB lineage: Bacteria > Spirochaetota > Spirochaetia > Sphaerochaetales > Sphaerochaetaceae > UBA9848. The sequence continues at coordinate 3,975 of CADBSO010000069.1, read as the reverse complement.
ATATTTCCGCCTGAAAAATACAGCTGCAAGGCATATGACAGGTTCTGGTTTGATAAATTCAAGACCGTTAGAACTGTCGAGGAAACGGAAAGCATGCGTATTGCGTTCAAATACGATTCGATTGCATTCGCGAACTTGATCATAAGGATGGCAAGGGGCGAACATTTCGGATGCGAAGCGGATGTTTCGCGGGCATTGCTTGATGAAAGAAAAAAATTCAGGTATTTCATTACCGACAGTTTTGATACCATTTCCGCATTCGGATCGAATGGCGCCATTTGCCATTATGTTCCGGATCCGGAGGATTCGAAAAAGCTTACCGAAGGGTTGCTTGTGCTGGATTTCGGGTCGCAATATGATTTCGGAACGACTGATAATACCAGAACGATTGCCATTGGAAAGCCTACTGACGAAGAGAAAAAAACATATACTGCGGTTTTGAAATCGCATATTCGTCTTCAAATGATTGATTTCCCGTTTGGAACGGATGGCTACCAATTGGATTTTCTGGCGCGTTCCATACTCTATGAGTATGGCATATCCGTTCCGCATTCAATAGGCCATGGCATTGAGATGATTGGGAATGTCCATGCTTCCTTTCCACGCTTGAGCGATAGCTCGAAGAACAATGTTTCGCTTTTCAAGATTTTTCCCGGAATGGCGTTTACTGTGGAGCCGGGTGCTTATATCGAAGGGAAATTCGGCGTTAGAATCGAGAATACGGTTGTTTCGGTCGCATTGGATGACAAGCCCGGATTCATGCGGTTCGAGCCGCTGACGCTCATGCCTTATGACATGAGGCTTGTTGATTTTTCGATGCTGACGGATGCCGAGATCCGTTTCATAAGGGATTACCACAAAAGGATAATCGATTCCATTGGCAATGATATTGATTCCAATGATATAGGATTGTTTAAAGGGCTTTTTTGAAATTCCTGAAGTCCGCTTTATCAATCACAAGCTCTATTCCATCAGTCAAACTTTCGGACATAGCCATGAGTTTTGAAAAAACCTCTAATATGAAGTCATTGAACGCGCGTGGCTACGCTCAATTCGCTTTTTTCATTTTTGTTGTTTTCATATGCCTTTATGGCCGGAAAGGCGTCTGGCAGGTTCGGATTCTGAGGTTTTCAGAAGCGCCCTCCAGGCTTGAAAAGAGTGGATGAAATCGGACTTTGAGGCTTTTGGATGCGCTCTTGAAAACAGCTGAAGTGTCATTTGACGGGGCTTCTCTGATATCTCAGTGTAAAAATTGTTAAAAATTTGAAATAAAATGTCAATCGGTGTAGAATGATATAGAAATAGGGTATGTAGGGTGTTGATTGGTGAATTTGAGGTGAATTCCGACGATAAGGGCCGCATATCATTCCCAGCCAAGTTCAAGGAAGAGCTAGAGGGGAAGAAGCTGGTCATTACAAAAGGAATCTCTGAGAACTGTCTGACAGTGTACACTATGGAGACATTCAATAAAATGCTCGATTTTTTATATTCATCTTCAAATTACACATTACTAAATAAAGGAATTTCTGCCCTCCAAAGAGTTCTTATAGCACCAAGTGTGGAATTTGAGATGGATAAGGCGCAACGATTTCTTATCCCGCAGAGTCTCAGGGCTCATGCGCAGATAGCGCCGAAGTCCATTTTGATAGTTCTTGGGCTTATGGATCGGCTTGAGATTTGGGAAAAGCAGGAGTACGAGAAGTATATCACTGATACCCGTCCTGAAGTCGAGGCAAGGGCCCAGGAGCTTTTCAATAGACTGGAAGCGAAGGAAGAGGGGTGATTTCGCGCTTATGCAAAGCTACCATACCAGCGTCCTTAAGGATGAGTGCTTCTCGTTTGTGAAGCGGTTTGATGTTCGGAGGCTTGTTGATTGCAATCTGGGGGAGGGCGGACACGCGAAGTATTTTCTGGAAAACAAGCCTGATCTGTTCATTACCGGAATCGATTGTGATGCCGGCATAATGGACAGAGCGAAGGAAAACCTGTGCGAGCAGGATGGAAGGATTTGTTTTTTGAATTCATGGGCGGATGCCGCATTGGCGGAAATGCCCGATGAGAGCGAAGGATGTGTCTTTTTTGATTTGGGCATATCCATGTATCACTATAAAGGTTCGGATAGGGGTTTTGGTTTTTCGAAAGATGAAAGATTGGATATGAGGCTTTGTGAAAGCGATTTCCTTACGGCGTATGATGTGGTGAATGGATATTCGGAAAAAGACCTCGCAAAGATCATTTTCGAATATTCCGATGAGAGGAAATCCAGAAGGATTGCCGCTAAAATAGTCGAAGAAAGGAAAAAGGGGAGGATTTGCACCTCGAAGCAGCTTGCGGAAACGGTTCGCACCGCATTCAGTCCGTTTGAGATCAGAAAAAGCGGAATTGATGTCGCTACGAAGACATTTCAAGCAATAAGAATCGAGGTCAACAACGAGTTAGGCAGGCTTAAGTCGGAGCTTGATTGCGCATTGAGAGTGATCGGCAAGGGCGGAATAGTCATGGTAATTTCGTTTCACAGCTTGGAAGACAGGATAGTGAAATACCGTTTCAGGCAGGCGGCAGCGGATGGATGCTATGAAATAATCACGAAAAAGCCTTTGACGGCAAGTGATGCGGAGCTGGAGTCGAATCCTGCGTCGCGCAGCGCGAAGTTGAGGGTGATAAGGAGGACGATATGAAAAGCAATTTGAAAAAAGCAATCGATGTGATTATCTCCCTGCTGGCTGTGGCGATGATAGGTTTTGGCCTTTTCATGATCATGTTCGGGAATGTCGAACGCAGAAAGCTTGAATCCAAACAAGCCGGATATGCGCGAATCATAAGGGATATGGAAAACGATGCGGAGCATGACAGAGTGGCTAATATGGTTTTGCACGACGATGGCTCCAGGTTGTCCGCAAAAGTTCAATAGCCCTATATATCAGAAGCGTTGTCGGAAGTTCTTCAGCAGGGAAGTCGAGCAGGTGTCGCATGGAAAGAAGGAACGCGATATTTAATGATACGCTAGCGATTGCATGCGTTCTGGTTGCCGGAATGCATGTGTTTGCAACGAACGCCAAGGCGTCATTTGCCATATCGGAGCAGAAACCGATATTCATTGTCATCGGGCTTTGCATAGCGGCGTATCTTGTGCTTTGCAAGACTGAAATAATGCGCAAGAGGGCATTCACTTATGTGCTGATGCTCTCCGCATTGTCGGTATCCGTTTTTTCGCTGTTTTTTTTCAGAGGACCGAACCCGCAGATATTCGGAGTGCGGATGCCGTTGAGCTATTTTCTCATATTCACATATTTTATTGTGATGCAGAATGAAAATGGAAGCGACAGGCTTATGGCTGAACATGTGTTCATGTCGCTTGCTTTTTCGATGGCTCTTGCGCTTAGTCCTGATGTACAAGGCTTTGTTTTCTTTACGTTGTTTGTGATTCACTATGGTCTCTTCAATTCCGGAAGATCGTTTCTGAAAGTGATTTGCCATCAGGCGGTTTCAGTTGCGGCTGGGGTTCTCGCAGCGCTTTCAAACCCTGACATATCAAGGTGCTGCGCAATGCAGATCAGGTCTGCGTTCATGGCTCCGGATTGGCCGATTGCGGATGAGATGTTCGGAACTTTCGGAACGATAGGCGTGGTTTTCGCTTTTGTAATATTGTGCTTGCTGGTGTATGCTTATGCGAGAACCAGAGCGAATCTGACCTTCTTCACATACCTTGCGGGGATGCTTTCAATTGCTGTTCTGGCTTCTGTTTTCAAAGTAGGGCGAATAGAGTTCATGTTTTTGCCGAATGATGCGGTTTCACTTGTTCTTGATTCGCTGCTATTGGCGCATATGGGGCATATGCCCAAGCGGAAAGCGGTTCAAGCTGAGTGATTCGCAGGAAACGGCAATCGCATCGGAGATACCGCGCATGAATATTTTGGAGTTTGATTATCAATATGGGCAATGACAAGGCAAATGAAAAGAGGTTTTTGGCTTTTG
>CADBSO010000068.1 GCA_902797395.1 uncultured Spirochaetales bacterium | reverse complement strand
CAACGTAATCGCGGATGCGCAGCAACGCAAGATACGAAGCCTTATCCTGCATTAGGCTTTTCGCCCCAAAGCGCGCCTCTCCAGCACTTCTCCGGCTCTGCGGCTCTGTCCTATCAGTCAAACTTTCGGATATAGCCAACCTTTTTTATTTTCACTATGGAGGAAGTCATGAGCATTAGCATTTTGGCAGATGCGCGGTCCGGTTGGATTTATACCAGGACCGAGGACAACGGATCCCGTTTTACGCTTGGCAGGATTGGTGATCTTGCTGAAAAGACGCTTGCCTGCTTCGGAATAAACTCCAGCACGGCTTCACCGGATAGGCTTGATCCTACTGTGAACAAGGTGAGCGTGCTGGCGAAGGCAAACGGCTATTTCAATTGGGTCATGCTGAATGTCTATCCGATGCGTCAGACGGATCCGAATGGCTTGCCAGGCGATCCGGATGCGGAGCTTGTCGATACCAACTTGTCCGAAATCAGGAGGGTTGTCGGGAAGTATCATCCTGACATATTGTTCGCATACGGCAATCTGATAGGGAAGAGAAAGTATCTTCGGGAATGCTTGAAAGGCATCATTGGGATCCTGAAGTCCATGGGCTATGATGATGTCCTCATCATCAAGCTTACCAAATCGGGGAATCCTGTCCACCCTTTGTATCAGCCGAAGAATTCCAAATTCGAAAAGGTCCTGCTGGATGATTTGCTCGTGCGTTTGGGATCCGACTGAATGGCACTTTGAAACGCCTTGAAGAACATTTGCCTGCTGGATATTATTTAGAGGTTTTTTCAAAACTCATTTCAAAATGATGCGAAGCCTATTTTGAATCAGGGCATTCTTCGAGAAAACCGCGAATATTGTATGTATTTGGGAGTTTTTGAGAAGATTCCATTGGCATTTTTTCCGGAGAAGGGAAAAATGAAGCCCTGGTTCAAAAGAGCGAGCAGCAAGAAGGAAGAAGTTTTGAAAAAACCTCTTTAAACTGAAGTGAATTGACAAAAGTATTGATTCGCTTCAAAATAAAACATGGTGGTGTTTGTATGGTCGGACGGAAAGCGGAGATAAGTGCGTTGAATAGGCTTTATGAGAGGAATAGCGCGGAATTTGTGGCGATATATGGTCGCCGTCGAATCGGTAAGACGTATCTTGTTGATGAGACATTTTCCGGTAGAATAACTTTCAGGCATGCGGGACTTGCTCCCAATAGGCAGGATGCGAAGGGTCAGCTTAAAATGCAACTGGAGCATTTCTATAATTCGCTTCTTCTGCACGGCATGGGTGAATGCGGAAAGCCGAAAACATGGCTTGATGCTTTTTTTTTGTTGGAGAGGTTTCTGCAAAAAACGGACAATGGGTTGCGACAACTGGTGTTTATTGATGAGCTGCCGTGGCTGGATACGCCGCGTTCCGGGTTTGTTCAAGCGTTTGAAGGGTTTTGGAATACATGGGGCTGCCATCGGAAAAATCTTATGTTGGTGGTTTGTGGAAGCGCAAATTCATGGGTTCTCGATAAGCTGATAAATGCGCATGGCGGTTTGTATAACAGAGTTACGCATGAGATCAGACTTTCTCCCTTTACGTTGTCGGAATGTGAGGAGTTCTATAGGTCTAATGGTGTGAAATTATCCAGATATGATATTGTTCAAAGCCATATGGTCTTTGGGGGAATACCGTTTTATATGGGGTATGTTAGCGGAGAGCGCAGTCTTGCCCAAAGCATTGATGATGTGTTTTTCGCAAAAAACGCGCAGCTGAGGGATGAATTCGATAGGCTCTTCGAATCCGCTTTTGAAGACCCGGAGCGTATAATGGCGATTGTCAGTCTGCTCGGTACGAAAAATGCCGGATATACAAGAGGAGAGATCATAGAGAAATTGCATTTTTCAGAAGGCGGAACTGTTGCTAAAAGCTTGAAAGCGTTGGTTGCCAGCGATTTTGTTGTGAAGTATGTTCCGTTTGGTTTCGGCAAAAGGGATGTTCATTATAAGCTTGTGGATCCATTCTGCTTGTTTTATCTTCATTTCATGAAGAATAGAAAAACGGCGAACGAGAGGTTCTGGCAGCAGAATGTCAGCTCCCAGTCGTTATCGTCATGGCGCGGAATAGCATTTGAAAATATTTGCTTCAATCATGTTGAACAGTTAAAGAAGGCGCTTGGAATATCCGGTGTGATTACACAGACATCCGCCTGGTCTAAAAGATCCGACGACGGAAACGGAACGCAAATTGACTTGCTTATAATCAGGAATGATAATGTGATCAACATGTGCGAATTGAAGTTCTACAGCGGAGAATATGAGGTGGATAATGCTTATTACAAGACATTATTGAACAGGGAGACGATTCTGCAAGGACAAGTTTCGCCGAAAATCGCAATCAGGAGCACATTGGTTACGACTTTCGGATTGCGGAAAAACGAATACAGCGGCGCGTTCTCGAATGTCATTCTGTTGGACGATTTGTTTGAGCATTGAATTGGAATGGTGTTTTCGGAAAACATATGCCGCGTTTTGCCTTGAGTAAAGGGCGATTCTAAAAACCTCAGAGTCCGATTTCGCCAATGTCTTTCAGATCTGAAATCCACAGGCGCTCTCTAGACATCAGGTTTTTTAGAAGTGCTCTAAAGGCAAACACGGCATTTGCTTTTTTTTGGCTATGTCCGAATACATTTATTTTGCCATACCCAATCGCCGGATATGCGCCGCATATGCGCGCTTTGGGTCGCAAAGCCATTTGGATAGGCATGAAGCCTTATCCTGCATTAGGCTTT
>CADBSO010000067.1 GCA_902797395.1 uncultured Spirochaetales bacterium | reverse complement strand
CTCATCCATTTTTTTTTTTTTATACATCGCTTCCTCCTTTTTTGCTCCTTACAAACCACTTGTATGATCAATGATTTTCACCACACACATGCTTTAAGCAATTATTAAGTGCCTCTTTCTCTCTTTCAGAACGTTTCCATCCGAATTTTGTTTCAAAATGAACCTTATATGGCTTATAGCATTCCATAAGCTTGCAACCGGCATATTGTCGCACTTCGTCGTCAAACTTTTGATTCTGCCTGCGGTAAAAACTAATCGACAAATGAGCCTCATCCACTCTATCACATATGCTCCTGAACTCCGCTTCCTTTTCTTTTCTAACGGAATCGTTTGTTTTCAAATAATCCTGTATCTGCTCTTCCGAACAGCCTCTGGAATTGCACTTAGACCTTATTTCCTCTTCCGTGCCTATAATGATGCATTCATCACAATCGGATTTTAGGGATTCGAAATCACTCGAAATGTCACACCATCTGGCATCCATTTTCCTGCATGTGATCTCAAAGCTTCTCTTCAAGTCGTTCATGAAAGGCGAACCATCACAGCAAAGCTTCTGCAAAAGCTCCTCATCCGAAGGCGACGTATAAAGATTATCGTCTGTCACGACGCCTTGCTTCGACCATTGATGCATGGAAAACTCAAAAGGCTTCAGAAGGCCTTCATAAATAGCCAAAGCCCGACCAGGAAGAAACGTAGCCATCCTTTCAAGCTGAACATTATCCGCCGACATGGTCCCCCCAAGAGCATTTCTCTCGTCCGCGGACGTTATTCTGTGCCCGATTTTCAGCGATGTGTTTTTCAGAACCTCGGACGCCATGGCCGTAGGAAGCTGATCGGCTATTATTATCGCCTCATTCAAGGCGCGCACCTCAGCCAGCATCTTAACAATGAAAGCCGTAGCCGCGATCTTCGGATCTGCCGTTTCCCCATTCGGGCTTTCAGTCCTCTGCCCGATCAGGTTGTGTGCCTCTTCGAAGAATATGCAGTGTCGAACAGGCATGTCTCTCTTCTGCTGCCTGGTAAGCGGATTCACCTTCAGCGTTTCCCTTATTAGAGTTGACAGCATTAGCGTAAGGAAGTTCGCCGGCCCGCTCCCCATGGATTCCAGTTCGATGACAACGGATCTCTTCAGCCAATCCTCAGGCGCTATCGTGGAAAACGGCACATCAAACACATCCCCCATCTCCCTCGAAAGAAGGCTTCCGACTCTGACTTCCAAAAACGATTTGATGTTGCCCCTGATATCACCTTCATAATCCGTTTCCGCAACAACCTTTTCCAAAGCGCTATACAACTCTTTCATGGTCGGATATTCCAATTCGCCATCGTTTATCATATATGGCAGCCAGTTCTTTTCCCTGTATACGCGCTCTATGGCCCTATCCAAAATATGAGGAGTGGGGCCATCCATATAAAATGCGCCTTCAAACACATTAATGAGATTTCTGATATGTTCCGCCAGCGACATGCCTTTAGGAAACTCGAAAGGATTGATATGCAGCGGGAACTTGGTTCCTGATGATGGGGAAAAAACTGCAATGTCATTCATCTCCGGCAAATTCGCAAGCGCGCGGTATTCCTGTTTGGCAGGCTCCAAAATCAGAAACGGAACTCCTTTCCTATGCAATTCAGTAGCAAGATGAAGCATGCTGTTGGTTTTTCCGGAACCAGGCACGCCCGCGAGAAACGCATGCTTAGTCAAGTTCTTCAAGGGTATGAACATCTCGCAACCATCGCTATCACGCCCAAGGTAAAGCTTCTCGGATCTGTCGCTCGAATCACTTTTCGGCGCTGTTTCCTTGCGCATCTCTATGCTTTCCCCCGGATAAAGAGCCGGCAGCACGACAAAAGGAATCAGTTCTTTGATAGTGAACATAACCGAAAGAAAAGCCGGAATGGAGGAATTTTCGCGACGATTACCCAATTTATTCGAATATAGTCGGACATCACGGCCGATATCCGTATTGTCGATTACATCCGTTTCGATTATCTCACCGAAATAAAAACCGGATACGGGATCAACCACAATATCATGGGAACCCTCGCTTAATGCCTCCGAAGCCGCTGAATCCAAAATCATGCAAGCCAGATCCTCGCTATCAGCGTATGCCCGGACATTAACCATGAAATGCGGATTGGCGGCAATATCCTTGATTGTCTCCTTGTATCTTTCGAGCGCATAACCCACAGCCTCATCTTTTCCGGAGGACATGGAAAACCCAGCATTTCCGGAATCAGATTGCCGCATGTACTCCGACATCACGAATCCGAGCATACCACGGCTCTCGATCCTGTCAGCGTAATCCACCGGCCTGATATCCACGCAATATGCGCATGGCTGATTCAAACTCCCCATCATGGAATAAAGGCCGAACAGGCGCGCGCTTTCGTTTACTTCCCATTTGCTCACCGAATACAATGGCGCGTACATTTCTCCGGCATCTGTGAGTTTCTCCCTTTTTATCAGAACAGCCATATTCCTGTATTCCGACATTTTCAGGCTTTCCAATTCGTTCTCATCGACACTTGAGATATCGTAAAACGGCGCTAACGGTGAATTTCTTATCATGGTATCGAAAAAATCGATTTCATTCGCGCAGTCGAAGCCAAGAAATACCCTCAATCTTCCGCCTTTTGGCAGATTCGGATCATATTTGCAAATCCAATGAATCACCGAACACGAATCGGCAGATCCTCTGACCGACCCAAGCATCTCACGATAAACCTGTCTGAAGAACGCAAGATGCTTCTTCAAGACACCTTCTACTCCGCTTTCATCCAATGCGCTGTATTTGCTCAATGTAAGATCCGGTATTCTCGTAACCTCATACAGTTTCACCATTTGTGTTGCTCTCCCTAAATTCCGGTAGACGCACTACGTGTTGAACGTAATGCGCTTCAAAGCCCCGGTTGATATCCATAAACCTCATAAAACCATCCTCGCTCCCCGTAAAAATCAAGCAGCAATTCCGCTTGCTTTCAGGCTTTTCCAAAAGACTTCTGTCTCCAGCATGCCAAACTCATAAAGACACCACGCTAGGATTTTTGAATATTCAACCGCTTCATCACGGGAACCGCCAATGAAAAAGAAGTAATTCGAAGGAACGACGAATTCCCTGTTTTCTTTAGAATATTCCGCAGCAATGCGCTCGTCCACTATTAAGTTCTTGAGATCAGACATCCCCTTCCGTTCAAGTTCCGCAAGAATATCGCGCAATCGCATCTCAGCATCCGTGTCATAGCTCATTTCAATTCACCCACCAGTTTATTCCTACGTTTCCAGAAGGCCGAATCTGCCTTTGGAATCAATCTGACCATCCAATATCTTCAAGTACTCCGAAGGGATATCGCTCAAAACATACTCGTATTTCTCCGGTTCCGAGCTGGAAATGCCCTCAGTCCGCCTGCGATGAAGCCTGCTCATCTCATCCACAAACCTCTCAACATCACGGGCATTTCCAAAACGCTTCGTACGCGTGTCATACTTGTATTTGAGTATGAGCGTCACCTTGCCGCGAGCTTCATCGGTGATGGTATATTTCTGTGACTTCAGAATCCGGTCAAATATTTCCATGAGCTGCTCCGGGGTATAATCAGGAAAATTCACAATCCTCACTCTGCTGCTCAAACCAGGATTGGTTTCCAAAAATTTTTCGACTTTCTCCGGATACATTCCGAAAACCACCTTGAAATCATCAGCATTCTCGGTCATCCTCGTCATCATTGCGCCAATGATTTCTTTTCCAAACAGAGAATCGGAAATCTGATACGCCTCATCAATATAAAGCACCTGATTGCAATCAATCGCCTTATCAAGAACCTCCTTGGTTTTCCTAATCGAACCGCCGGAGGTTTCCCCTATAAGACTTGAAGCATCAACAACCATCGTCTTATCACCGCCCATGACATTCATTATGTGATAAAGCTCGCCAATCATCTCTCCAACTGTGGTCTTCCCCGTTCCGGGGTTTCCGACGAATATGTAATGATCCGGAAGCGACATTGGCTTCACGCCCCTTCTTTTGCAATCTTCCTTATCAGCTATCTCAAAACGGACATTTTCAAACAAATCCTTTATAAAACCCATTCCCACATATTCATCGATTCTGGCATAAACCTCATCTATTGACGATGTGCTGCGCTTGATGAAGTATTTCATGTCATTACCAAAATCCTCAATTCGAATACGGCGATCCGCATCATCACGCAAATTGCACCTTCTCTTCACTTCCGTCGCCAAATTGACAACAGCGCGCGCATTTCCGAAATCAGACCGATCCCTCTGGTTGTAGAGGTTGTTGAAGAACAGATCCAGATCAAGCGTAGCTTCTCCGCTCCAGTCTCCCGGAAAACTATAACCGTCTTCCTCGCATGCGCTGACAAATATATGCTTGAGAAGATCGGGCTTGTAATCGTCAATAGTCAGGATATTGTCATTTAAGAACCTGCTCTTCAATCCATTATTCATCTTTTTAAGCAGATTATCCATGTCCTTCGGGTATCCTGCCATTATTATGCAAAGCCTGTACTTCGGATTCGTCATTACCGGAACCAAGGTATCTATTGCTTCCCGTGAGTAATTGGCGCCGCCGGATTCGCTGTCTTCCTCATAGAGCGAATACGCATCGTCTATTAGGAGCACTCCTTCGTTTGCTTTATTAACCAGCGCCATGGTCTTAAGCGGAGTATCACCCTTCCATTTGCTCACCAAATCCGCTTTCTTAGCTTCTATAGTATGCCCGGACGCCAGAATTCCCTCATTATAGAATATCTGGCCTATGAGTCTGGCCACTGTCGTCTTGCCTACGCCAGGGTTGCCCAGCAGAACAAAATTCTCAATCGCATGATTGGCGGTCGGGGCATCACCGCAGGAATCTATCCTCCGATTAGAGCACGCCATCAACCTGCCATCCGCAGAAGAAGTGCCAGCCAGAGCGCTCGCAGAACTCTCTTTCTTTTTCCTGAAATCCCGTATTATGGCATCTATCCTAGCAGCCACGCTCTCCCACCCTTTCGTGTTTTTCAACTTCTCCAGCGGATCGAGCTCGAAAGCACAGCTTACATCACCATATATTTTCTGAATCGACTCTTCAGTTATCTTCACTTCATTTTCATTGCCAATATGACCTGCTATTTTATAATAAATGGATTTCAAACTTCCTTCGCCATTGTTCTCCGAATCGGCCGCACGAGTAAGATACATAAGCGAGGAGATGATCTTCTCCTTATGCGCCTGGCTATATGTTATGCGCTTGCCTTTCTCACCAACCAACCGCAAATACTCAAGCATAAAACCCAGCTCATCGCGTCCAGGCAGTCCGATTTCAATCGTAGTTCTTTCATTGGCAGTACCGACCGATCCGTCCTTATCCCTATTGAAAAATTTGTTTGCGAATGTGCTGCCATTTTCCATGCCTTCGAATCGTTTTCGCAGATCGCAACTTGTCTCACGCGCCAGAAATATGACTATGTTATCATTGTCATGTTCTTCCCATAGATGGGATATGAGCTCCCAATACGGCTGTCTAGCGGATGAATGGTCGGTGGAAAAATCCTCCATATTCGAGAAAACGATTGCGGACTTGCGCTTTCCATCAGCCATGATTTTCCTGGCCTCATCGAGAAAAACCTGAGGTGGCATCTTCGGCTGATTGTACACAATCCCGCTTTTCCTCTCCGTCCGATCACCGCTCTGTGGTTTTTCCGTTGTGTCAGCCTGTTTTGAATCCGAATCAGGCCTGCGTTTCTGAAATGGCGACTGCTCTGCCGAAGCGCGAGAAGCCGGCCGCTGAATCCTGGGCGACTTCCTATCTGTCGGATCCGAACACAATGCGACATCATTTCCGTCACACACATTCCCGTTCAAATGAATAGCCAGCTTTGCGCTCTCATCATCCAAGCAATATTTTCCCAGATTCCTCGCACCCGAATAATACACTATCTGCTCATAGCCCAAGCCTTTCAAATATCTATTCAAAAACAGCTCGAAATGCATTCTCTGCAAATCCGCGGTTATGAAATCGTCATTAAGGTTTCCGTATATGAGAAAAATCTTATTCAACTCAGGTCTCATCAATATCGAACTCATGCGATTATTACCTCCCTGTGCCGCTGCACGCCTTCACACATTCCCTAAGCTCTGTCTTTTCGGAAAATCTATTTCTGCTCTTCTCGCAGCATTCGAGCCTTATCTTCGCCTCCGGAGTACCGCTGACAACCGCCCCTGCCACGCCTTTGCGAAAAAAAGCCTTCCGATCCTCATCGGTCTCATCTCCGGCAAACTGATTTATCTCAACACCAGTCTGAACATCCCCGCCCCTTGTGAGCTGCGGCGCAAGAGTGATCACAATCTCCTCTCCTGTCAATTCGTTCGCCAACCCTATGTGCAAAGCTCCATCATGTCTGTTGCCATCATAAGAATACCCCTCGAAAAAAAAGTTATGGTCCTCGAAGAAATCAATTATATCCTCACTTATCTTCTGCCTTGAGAATGCATTGCCCATGTTCATAATCCCATTAAAAATCGATTTAGTCGCACAAGGATATAATTCGCTATTCAATATATCGACATATTTCTTAAGCTCGGATGTCGTCAACTTGCTTGCATCATCGCTCTCCATGAGCGACTTGATCCCCTTGGCTTTGCCAAGCAGATAATCATATTGACTTTGGCCGTCCTCCATCACGGATGTATAGTCTCCAATTGGAACCCCCACAATGGCATCATCAAGTTTCCGGCCCATCCTCTCCTCCGCCAAAGCCTTCGCTTCCGGCGTAATAACAGATTGCGCTTCCATATAGGCAGTCAGTTCAATTGACAAAACCGTTGCCAATTTGTGATAACCTTCCCATTCCTGCCTTTTCATATCAGCCTTCATAATCTCTTCGACAGCCGACAAAAGCGCATCCTTGGCAATAGTCATTGAAGACTCATAACTTCCGCAATTGAACTGACTCACGGCCTCATTGAGCTGCATTCGCATTTGAGACATGCCGAATGCGGCAAACTTCGCTCCATCAAAATCATGCTCAAGCGATTCCAATGCGGCTTTCGCCTCGTCGATACCCTGTCTTGCGAACCGCATCGCCATTGCCTCTTTAGCCTGCATGTCGCTTCTGAGCCTCTCAAGCTCATTCATCGATCTGGCATACCCCTCATTCACAAGCTTTGAAGTTTCGGATATGCTTTCCTCTATCTTCGACTGATAGTTTCTTGCAAACCCATCCTGAATCTCAAAAAGCCTGCTCGAAATCTCCCGCCTGACATCATCCAGCTGACCTATATATTCGCGATATATCTCAGGATCATCCGCATTAGCCATATCCGCAATTTTTTGCCGGCTCTTTCTCAGCTCATCCAGCATTCGCGCCGAAGACTCATCATTCAGCCTCCTCTGCTCGGACATTACCGAATTCAGCCTTCCATCAAAAGCATCAACCATTCCAATCACACTGTGCACCCGTCTCTGTCTCTCCTCGTACGCTTCTATCCCTGCATTAACAGCCGTACCCACCAGCGAAACCGCGCCTACCGCCAAAGCGACAGGCAAAAACAAAGGCGCTAAGATAAATGTTTCACCTGTAGATGATCCGCTCATACCGACACCCTCCGCATTCTTTCCACTTTCATTTCCATCGCCCTGCCAACCGATCTGGTCATCGCATTCGAATCGAATTTCAAAGCGGTGGCATCACCCACAAACTCCAACGCCAAACACTCGTATTTTTTTCCAATGGCATCAACAACATGCATACGTATCTGATCCATGTAATCCTCATCAACTCTGCTTGGCGAATCAATATGCAAATTCACATGATTCTCAACACCGTTCTCCGTCTCATACGGCACTATATATATGAAAAACCTTGAGCCAATGGAATCTTCCATCACCAGCTCATACCACTCTCTGAAATCTTCCTCATAATAGCCATCTCCGAATTTATAACTCATATAATCGACATAATCAGACTTCTCCCTATAATCATCCAACACATGCCTATAATGATTCTCACCCTTTTCACCACATTCGAAATTCAATTCTTTATGAAAATAACTTATGATTTTTTCGCTTAAATCGTATCTCTCGCAGGAAGCCTCGAACCTTTCCTTGAAAATAGCCTTGTCCAGCTTCTCCGCAAGATCCGACATGATTGAGATCCCATTCCTCATATCATCCATGGAAATGCTGCCCGGATTTTTCAAATAATCGGCCGTATCATGCTTTTCAGCATCTTTAACCTGAGAAATGAAAACAGACACCCTATCACTCACATCACGATAAATGCCTTTCGTCCAGAAATCCAAGCATAAGACAGCTTCTTTCCTGTCATCAGAAGTCAAGTCGGCAGCTTCATCGAAATTCTCATCATTGGCAAGAGAATGCCATTCGAAAATCATGCGCTCCAACCTCATCCGAATCGAATTCGCCTTGCATTTGAATATCTCGAACTGCCTTTCCCAATCGGCGCGCTCCTCATCCACATCGTGCTTTAGTTTGCGAAAGCCGACGCTTGCAACAACAAACAGTCCGGCAGCCGCCTCATCAAGCCCCAGATCGTGATAGTTCACAGCCGCATCGAATTGATCCTTGAGGGATCTCATTCTTGCGGGATAGAATTTCTCAAACGGAACGCAAATTGCTTCTTCGCGGGCCTTTTCGGCCTCGTGCATCTGCTTGATGGCTTCATTGGATTTTCTCGCATCCTTCTCTTCGATCTCATTCTTAAGCCTGTTTATCTCATCCTCGAGCTGGCGCATCAAATCGGTCAGCGTATCCTGGGCTTTTCTTTGATTGCGCAGCATTCGCTGATAATCCAAATCCATTTTTGTCGCATGGTCTGTGACTTCCATGCTCACGGATCTCTGATAGTCCCTCAACAGCCTTTCATATTCATCATGTGTAGCCTTATCGTGTTTGGCAATATCGGAATGCATTTTCGCTTCAAGCTGACGCAATCTTTCAGAATATTCCCTATCCTGCCGCTTGCGAGCCGACTCCATCTCCCGTCTGGCATCATCCAAATTCCTTTCAGCCTGCCGCAAGCGCTCTTGAAGTTCGCTAACGCTGCTCACAACTTTCCCTCCTGATTCGAAAAGCCATCAAGACACGCTTTATTCCAAGGCTGTTTCAACTGATCCTCTCTCACTTTGATGAAGCGACATATATGTTCTTCCAATCTCGCCAAGTCGCTTTTTATCGCATTGCACAAGTCCTCAACCGCAGGTACGGATCCGCCATCATACATTTCAAGTATCTCTCTGTCTACATTGAACCTTTTGAGCAAATCCTCTTTCTCCTTCAAAAAATTCTCCTGCTCCTTAGCACTCTCCTTCTTCATGTCATCCAGTTGGTTATAAAGATCGCGTTTCCTCTTCTCCAAATCCTTGATCTTGCTTTTTATAATTCCCATCCGCCTGTCATATCCTGATACGCTCTTCTGCAATGCTATGCACCTTTTGCATTCAGGACAAACCTCTTCATAAGCATATGAGTCAACCTGAGAGCATTCGCTTTTCTCCGATCCGGATGAAATCTCGG
>CADBSO010000066.1 GCA_902797395.1 uncultured Spirochaetales bacterium | reverse complement strand
GCGCGCTTAATCTGCTTGTGAAGAACGAGGTGGCGATTGCCCTTGGGATGACAAGTCAGGCGGTGTTCGAGAAGAATTCCGGAAAGGATCTCACGATAAGGTTTTTTAAGGAAGGATCCCCTTATAGCATGTGCGGAAATGCCCTGATGAGGAAAAGCAAGGACAAGCAAAGCGCGAAGGAAGTGTTTGGGTATATGTCAACGGAGCTTACCAGAAAATCCTGCGAGCTCTTTTATCCGGAAAGGATTTACAAGGATTATGCTCCGGTGGTAAAGGGATTCCCCGAGGATATAAGATACGGCAATATGGCTGGAGATACTATTGAGACCAAGAAGCGCTTGCTCTCGAAATGGAGTTTCTCCTAGTGGAAAAGCTTAGGGTTTGCAATTTATCCAAAGCGTATGCCAAGTCGGCAGGCGTGTTGAAAGGGGTAAGCTTTGCAGTTGAAAATGGCGAGTTTCTGTCGATTTTGGGACCATCAGGTTGTGGCAAGACTACGCTCTTGCGTCTTCTGATAGGGCTTTTGAAACCCGATAGCGGTCGGATTTTCAAGGATGGCATCGACATTACCGATCTTACTGCGGATAAGAGGCACATGGGGATAGTGTTTCAGAACTACGCTTTGTTTGAGAATATGACTGTTTTGGGAAATGTCGAGTATGCTCTGAAGGTTAGGAAGGATACGCGAGCGACAGCGCGCAGCAAGGCCTTGGAGATGCTTGAAGCGGTTGGGCTTTCGGATAAGAGGGGCTGCATGCCGAAGAATCTTTCGGGAGGCCAGCAGCAGAGGGTTGCGATCGCCAGGACGATGTCTTTGGAGCCGGATGTGGTCTTATTCGATGAGCCGATGTCTGCCTTGGATGCGGATACCAGGATTTCCATGAGGAACGAGCTCAAGAAGCTTCAAAGCGCTTACGGGACAACGATGATATATGTTACGCATGATCAGGAAGAGGCGTTCGCCATGTCAGATAGGATAATGATATTGAGCAATGGCGAGATAAGCCAGCTTGACACTCCGGAAAACATATGCAGGAAGCCTGCAAGCGATTATGTCCGGGCTTTTGTTCTTGATAATCTTCAGGCTAAAGTCGATTCGCTGTCGAGGTTTGTGAATTCAAGATGAGCGTGGTTGCCAGCGTATTCCGATCCAAATCGCTCGGTGTCAGATCATCGGGCTTGCTGATAAGGGCTTCCGTTTTGGCTTTCACCCTGTTCTGCATTATTCTCCCAGCGCTGTCGATCTTTCTGAGAATCAGCCCTGATGGAATTGCTCAGGCGCTTTCGTCAGGTCAGTTGCCTGCGGCAATCAGAAACACTTTGGTGTCCGCGTCTCTTACCGCATCCATATCGGTTGTCATAGGCTTTTTCGGGTCTATGGTTATGAACAGGGTTGATATGCGGTTCAAGGGCGTGTTGTCCGTGTTGTTCCTGCTGCCTATGCTCATTCCTTCGATATCGCATGCTTTCGGGTTGGTTTCCCTCTTTGGAAAGAACGGGTTTTTCGTTAGACTGCTCCGTTTGAATGTGTCGATATACGGGATGTCTGGAATAGTGGCGGGGTCGGTGATGTATTCGTTTCCCGTTGCTTTTCTGATGATATCCAGCGTTCTCAGGCAAGAGGACTATACTCCGCATGAGGCCGCCTATGTTATGGGCATTGGTCCGTTCAGAAGATTTTTCGCTCTTACATGGCCGCATGTGAGGAAGACGCTGCTGTCGGTTTTTCTTGCAGTGTTCACTATGGCGGCTACCGACTATGGCGTTCCGCTTATGATTGGCGGTAAGACAATAACGCTGTCCGTGCTGATGTATAATAAGGCGGTGTCGCTCCTGGATTATTCGTCGGGAAGCGTGATAGGGGTTCTTTTGATTGTTCCTGCAATCGCAGCTTTCATTGCGGATCTGCTTTGTCCTGAAAGCGCGGTGCGTTCTTTTCAGACCCGTTCGTTTCCGCCGGATGATGACATCAGGACGAAGGCGCTGTCCTATGCGTTTTGCTTTATTCTTGCGGTTATTGTTGTTGTTCCGATCGCATCGTTTGCGCTGATGTCGTTTTCGGCCGATTATCCGTCGAACATGTCATTCACGTTTCATCATGTTTTGAAGACAATAGATAGGGGTGGAATCCGTTTTCTTTTCAATTCGGTTTCATACGCGCTGTTTGCAGCGGTGTTCGGAACGGTTCTTTCGTTTGTTTCCGCGTATGTCACTTCGCGCGGCAAGGGCGTGACTGCGAAATTCCTTCATCTTTCGATTCTCATCTCGATGGCGGTTCCCGGAATGTTTTTGGGGTTGGCGTATGTGATTTTCTTCAACAAGTCGATCATATATGGAACGTTCCTCATTGTCGGACTTGTCAATATCGTTCATTTCATGTCTTCGCCATACTTGATGATGTATAATACTTTAGGCAAGGTGAATCCGAATTTGGAGGATGCGGGATTGGTTTTGGGCATCGGCAGGTTCAGGATTGTGATTGATGTGATCGTTCCTAAGGTCCGCTCGACGCTGCTGGAGATTTTCGCTTATTATTTCATCAATTCCATGATGACGATTTCCGCTGTTTCGTTTTTGGCGCCGCCGGCTCCCAAGCCTTTGTCTTTGATGATAAACCAATTTGAATCGCAGCTTCTTATGGAAAGCGCCGCATTTGTTTCAATATTGATTCTTGTGGTGAATTTCTGCATTAAGATCGTTTGCGATAGGCTTGCGCATGGCAGGACTGTGGAATCGTTTTGAAAAAATCGCCCATATGTATTAGTATTATTATATGGAATTGGATTTTGATGACATGCAGCTTTTGTGCGCACGCGATGACTCAAAGGTTTATAAGGACGGAGATAAGTATATCATAACCAAGGAGAAGAAAGGTCAGGTTCTCAGTACTACGGATTATCTGGTAAAGGATTGGGAGCTGTGTCCTTGGGATTGTCATAAGAAGTTCGGATACAAGATTGTTGACATGGAGTACATGAGCGATTTGTATGACAGGCTTGTTTTGGGGAAAAAGCAGGAGACTGTCGATGAGATTGTAGCGCGGAATAAGGCAATAAGCGCTGAGAAACGCGCGGGTGAGAAAGCGGCCAAGAAGAAGCAGAAGTCCTGAGATCGCTGAAGCGCGGATTTCGTTGGCGGATGAGAATATCTTTAGGATACGATAGGCATAGGCTTGTCCCTGATGCGTCCGGAATGGTGAAGGTCGCCGGCGAGTCGGTGTGTTGCGGTTTTGCGGTGGTGGCGCATTCCGATGGTGATGTGGTCTTTCATGCTGTTTCGGATGCGCTTGCGAGCGTTTTCCTGAATAGGACGATCGGTGAGCTTTTTCCGGATGATGACGAGCAGTGGCGCGACAGGGACAGTTCATATTTTTTGGAAAGGACATATTCGCTTTGCGGATGTCCGCCGATTGAGAGCGCGGATGTGGTTGTTGTTTCCGATCAGGTCATGTTGCGCGGGAGAACGGAAGCGATGCGATCGAATATTGCGAGGATTCTTGGCTTGGAGACAGGCAGGATCAGCATGAAAGGCCGACGCAAGGAGGATGATGGCGTTTCTCCAGCGATAGAATGCTTTTGCACTATTCTATTTGCTTGAGGAGATCTTTTCGCCTTGAAAAGCCATAGGCGTTTTTCAAGAAGCAGGTTTTTAGAAGCGCTTTAAATAAGGAATACCATGAAGTTCGTTTCGTATAATGTGAATGGCATACGATCCTGCATGAAAAAAGGTCTGGTTGATTTTCTGATTGGCCAGGATAGCGATGTGATCATGTTTCAGGAAGTAAAGGCGCTCAGAGAGCAGGTTGACTTGGGAGCGCTTGAAGAGAGGTATAAGGTTTTTTGGAATGCTGCTCGGAGAAAGGGGTATTCCGGAACGGCTTTGCTCTCAAAATCGGATCCGATTAGCGTGAGCTTTGGCATACCTGATTTTGATGACAACGAGGAAGGCAGGGTTGTTGTCGCCGAATTTGACGGGCTTTATGCCGTATGCGTTTACACTCCGAATTCCAAGGCGGAACTCGCGCGCCTTGATTATCGTCAGAAGTGGGATTTGAAATTCGGCGAATATCTGTCCGCGCTTTCCAGGAGCAAACCTGTCGTATGCGCAGGAGATTTCAATGTCGCTCATAATGAAATCGACTTGGCCAGACCCGAATCGAATCACTTCAATCCCGGATTCAGTGATGAGGAGCGCGCAGGGTTCTCATCGATACTTGAAAGGGGTTTTACTGACACGTTCAGAAAATTGCATCCCGAAAGCCGCGAATATTCTTGGTTCTCTTATAAGACGGCAGCGCGTGAGAGAGGCGTTGGCTGGCGCATTGACAATTTTCTCGTG
>CADBSO010000065.1 GCA_902797395.1 uncultured Spirochaetales bacterium | reverse complement strand
GACGATGCGGACGATGCTCCGGCCCCGTCCGCGCAGGATCCGGCCGACGGCGAGGGCTACCCCGAATCCGGCAAGTGGTGGGACGATTTCGAGTACGAGCCGTATCTTAGACTTGATGGTGAGAGGCTGATGCCGTTCATATTGTTCGAGGATTTTGAGGAGTCCGAGAAAATAGCCAACGACAGAAAAGAGCCTGTCGAGATCAGTGGTGTTGTTCCGTTCGGATTTTATGAAGCGCCTCAGAAGGAGAAGCTGGAATCCAATTTGGTTGATAGCTATGCTCTTCCGAAGTCTGATTATGAGGATACCGGATATGAAAATGAATTCCGAAGCGATAATGCTGCTGAGACTGATTCTGCTAAGAGTGGTGATGAATCCGGAATGGGATTCATATTCGATGATGTCGATGAAGTGGTTGCCGCGGATGATGACTTCGAATTCTATGTTGATGAGCCTTTCCCTGCTCAGAAGGAGTGGCTGAGCAATGAGAGGTACGAGTTCCTGAATCCGAATTCCAATAGCTACGAAGCCATGATGGATTCGGATGGCGCGGCTGAGCTGATAGACGATCTCGCATCGGATTCTGATTTCCTTGAAGCTGAGGCGGCTGAGGATGCGGATGATGAGGTTTCGGACATTTGGTGGGAGAGTTTTGAATACGATCCGAATTTTGTTCCGGAGAACAAGGGAAAGCATGAGGAGGCTCATCAGGAACAGGTTGGGCAGCCCGAGCAGCCTGAGGAAGAGGTTATCAATGACAGCGTGACTTATTATATCAAGCCGCTTGATAAGGATTATGAAAAGATGTGGAAGGAGATTGTCAGGAATCTCAAGCGCGAGGAGAGCTTTGATCCGTCTTTGATTGATATGGATGTCGATCCTAAGGAAGCGGTGTATTATGACAATGATTTGGAGACCGTGCTGCAGCTGGATATTGATTATGCGATTTCAACTGGTTGCGATCTGTCGATTGCCAGAGTCAGATCCCTGCGAATGGATGATATAATGAAGACAAGGTTCTTCGATGCTCTTTCATATGCCATAGACGATAATGCGATGTGCTTCATATTCTATGGAATGGGTAAAAAGGACGTGCAGAATTCGTTGAAGCTTCTGAAATCGGTTGATCCGGATGTGGAATACAAGGTTTCGTCGTTGTCTAACAGGAAGAACCTCAAGAGCAAGTCATTCTTGAAAGAGGTAATGTAGCATAGGAGGGTGAGGGATGAGCGTTATAGAGGATTTGAGGAAGCAGGGAATTTCCGTTGCGGATATATTGCTTCCGAAGAAAGGGATTGATATGAACAAGTGGGCCGTTATAGCCTGCGATCAGTTTTCCAGCGAGAGGGAGTATTGGCAGAATGTCAGCGACTATGTGGGTTCGGAGCCTTCCGCTCTCAATATAATCTTTCCGGAATGCTATTTGGAGGATGATGACAAGGAACAGAGGATACGCGACATCAATTCAAAGATGAACGAGTATCTAGCCAGCGGCATATTCGATACCTATAAGGATTGCTTTGTGCTGGTGGAGCGCAAAAGCGCCGATGGAAAGAAAAGACTTGGCCTGATGGTTGCTTTGGATTTGGAGAATTATTCATATGAAAAAGGTTCTAAAACCCTGATAAGGGCGACCGAGGGCACTATTATGGATAGAATCCCGCCACGCAAGGCAATCAGGAAAGACGCTCCGATGGAGCTTCCGCATATAATGGTTCTTATAAATGACAAGAACAGGAGCATAATAGAGGCCCTGCATGCGAAATCGAATGAGCTTGAGGTTCTTTATGATTTCAATCTTATGATGAATTCGGGTTCCGTCAAGGCATGGCTTGTGAACAGCGAGGAAGATTTGAAAGTCGTCAGGGATGGATTTGCATCAATGCTTGATAATCTTGACAAGGACAATCGCCTGTTGTTTGCCATGGGTGATGGAAACCATAGCTTTGCTACGGCCAAGAGCACTTGGGAGGATATCAAAGCGTCCTTGTCGCCTGAGGAGAGGGAAAGGCATCCCGCCCGATATTGTCTTGTCGAGCTGGAAAACATATTTGATGAGGGGTTGTTGTTCGAGCCTATACATCGTGTTTTCTTTGATGTTGATC
Organism: uncultured Spirochaetales bacterium; assembly: GCA_902797395.1. Lineage (GTDB taxonomy): Bacteria > Spirochaetota > Spirochaetia > Sphaerochaetales > Sphaerochaetaceae > UBA9848. Next base: position 8,776 of record CADBSO010000065.1, on the reverse strand, counting down.
CGAATGTGTTTGATGATGCGCTGAAGGCTGTTGATCCGAATTTCTCAAAGAGCGAGTCCAAAGATAAGGAATCCGCCTTGAGGGCAATCAATGCGAACGATGGGAAGGTTAGGTTCGCTACATGGAAAAACGGTGTTTTCAATGTTTATTCCCTCGATAGGGATAGGGCTGTTTCGGCTCCTAAGGCGATACAGATTCAGATTGATGATATTGTTGGCAAGAGAAAGATAGGCAGGATAGACTATACTCATGGAACTGACAGCACGATAGCCATTGCATCGAAAGGCAACAATTTTGCAGTGCTGATGCCGGACATTTCAAAGGATGATTTCTTTGATGCGATTCTCCGCGGCGGCGCTTTTCCGAGAAAGACGTTTTCAATCGGCGAAGCCTCCGAGAAGAGGTTTTATATCGAAGCCAGACTGATCAAATGATGTTGGGTGGCATATGCAGGAATTGAAGAAGAGAAACGATAAGAAGCATTTGGTGACTTCAGCTCTGCCTTATGTGAATAATGAGCCGCATTTGGGAAACCTTCTGCAGGTTTTGTCTGCCGATGTGTTTGCCAGATTTTCAAGGCTCAAGGGCTATGAGACTCTTTATGTTTGCGGAACGGATGAATATGGAACCGCATCCGAGATGAAGGCGATTGAGGCTGATACCAGCGAATATAAGCTCTGCAGCGTTTACAACACGCTGCATTCCTTGATATATGAGTGGTTTGATGTGTCATTTGACATTTTCTCAAGAACCTCGGAAGCCGTACATACGAAATTCACGCAGGAGATATTCAAGAAGGCTTATAGGAATGGGTATATCGCTAAAGTCATGGAAAAGCAATTCTATTGCAAGAAATGCGGCAAGTTCATTTCTGATAGATTTGTGCAGGGCGAATGCCCCTCATGCGGTTCCGCTACCAATGCCGACCAATGTGATGTCTGTGGCGAGCTGATAGATAATGAGAAGCTGGTGAACCCCAAGTGCAAAATCTGCGGTTCGTCTCTTTTGCTGAGGGAGACTGAGAATCTGGCTTTGGATATGCCTAAGCTCAAGGATAAGCTGGAGAATTTCGTCGCTTTGGCGGAAAAGGAAAAGAGGTGGCCTGCTAATGCGATAGGAATAGCGAAGTCATGGCTCAAGGATGGGCTGCGCAAAAGGACAATAACCAGGGATCTGAAGTGGGGGATAAACGTACCGCTGCGCGGGTTCGATGACAAGGTCTTTTATGTTTGGTTTGACGCTTGCATCGGGTATATCTCCATTACGGCGCTTTACACAGAGCAATGGAGGGATTGGTGGATGAAGCCGGATTCGGTTAATCTGTACCAATTCATAGGCAAGGACAATATCCCGTTTCACACGCTGATATTTCCTGCAACGGAATATGCCACCGGAGTGCCTTTTACGATGCTCTACAAGCTTAATAGCAGCGAGTATCTCACATTTGAGGGCGGAAAATTTTCAAAGAGCCATAATATCGGCGTCTTCGGTTCGGATTGCATGTCCGGATCCTATGGATGCGACATATGGCGCTTCTATCTTTATTACAACAGGCCGGAGAAAAGCGACAGCGATTTTTCGTTTGATGATTTTCAGGATAAGGTGAATGGCCAGCTTGTCGGCAATTTCTCAAATCTGGTGAATCGCGCTTTCGTGTTTTTGCGCAAGCAATATGGTTCTGTTGTTCCGAGATTCGGCATAGATGAGGAGTTTTATGATCAGATTCGCAAGCAGATCATCAGAATTGACGATCTTTATGAGGACGTTCAGATAAAGGATTGCTTGCACGAGATATTCGCGTTGTCCGATATGCTGAACAAGTATTTCCAGGACAATGAGCCTTGGAAGCTCCTGAAGTCTGATCCGAGCAAGTGCGGCAGGGTGATGAGGACGATAATTCTTGGGGTGAAGGATTTGTGCATTCTTCTTTATCCGTATCTTCCAAGCACTTCCAATCGGATGGCGGCGGCAATGTCGATAACGCAATCGTGGGACAAGCTTGGTGAGGACATTGTATTCGGAGAGGCGTTTGCGCCTATGGATCATTTGTTTGAGAAGCTTTCCGATGATGAGATAGCCGATGCGAAGAGGCATTTTGGTTCGGATGGCGCTTCTGGTGCCGAGGGGGCTGCTGAATCGCCGGCAGACGGGAAATCGGATTCGAAGTCGGCTGAAAAGGGAAAATCCGCCGCTAAGAAGGCTGATGCGAAGAAGGCGGACGCTAAGAAGGCTGCTGCGAAGAAGGCTGCGGAAGAAGCCGAGCGCAAGGCCGCTGAGGATGAGGCGCAGGAGAAAGTCGCTGACGAAGCGGTGGGACATGATCCTGCGGCTGATAAGGTGGCAAGCGATTCGGATAAGAAAGGGTTTTTCACGAAGAAAAAGAAAGGAGATGATGAGATGAAGGATATAAGGCTTGAGGGAGAGAGCTATGCTGAGGCGTTCAGAAGGCGCGTCAATGTGAAAGTGAGCAAGATCATTGATATAAAGAGGCATCCTGAAGGGGATAAGCTTTATATATTGACGTTGGATGCCGCTGAGGAAGAGCCAAGGGTTATCGTATCTTCCATTGTTCCGTTTTATACGGAGGATCAGCTCTTGAATCATAACATACTGTTGGTGTCGAATCTCAAGCCTGCGAAATTCAGAGGGGTGAAGAGTTGCGGGATGCTTTTGGCCGCAAGCGATAAGAACGATACGGACCATTCCACTTGTGAGGTGCTTTTTGCGGATGATGCCGAAGTGGGTGAGAACATTTACCCCGAAGGAACTGCGTCTCAAAGCGATTATGGAACATACCTCAAGCCGGAGCATTTCTTCTCGATACCTTTTTCAAGTCATAACGGGATAGTTGAGGTTGACGGGGCAAAGCTTGTCACCAGCAAGACCGGTTTGACCATAAGGTGCTATAAATACGGTGATGGAAATATCGGGTGATGTGATGGATGCCGATGCCGGTTTGAAGCATGAGTGCCCCTCTCGCATTCCGTCGGTGTATTTGAAGTGGGTTTTTCAAGGGCTTTTCTATTGCTTGTCCTTTTCCACTTGGTTTTGGAATGTGATCTGCAGGTCGGACGCTATTATCTCCATGTTCTCGGAAAGGGCTGGCGTGCCCTATCGGGCTGCGCTGGACTATGCATGGTGTCTTGTGTCCGGAGCGATAATTGCGGTCGTGTCCGTTCTTGCGTTGGTTTTGAAATTCCGCAGGGTATCGGGAAGAACGAGCGCATTGGGATATTCGCTTGCTTTGATGCTTGTGCCGTTTGCGCTTTGGGATTCGTGCTTCAGCGGCATTTTGAGGTTTTCGTTTTCAGCGATTGCGGCTTGCATGTCGTTCGCTTTATTTCTGCTTGCCTTCAATGCGGCGAATAAGGAGTTTTCAATCCTATTTGGAATTTTCGTAGGCAGGCGAAGCGTTGAGCGGCTTTGGTTCAGAAATGTTCTGCTTGCTGTTGTTTCATTTGCCATGTGTTGGGGAATTGCTTTTGCAACCGGAACATATGGACTGCCTCTTTTTCTGACATCACGCTGGTTCTGCCTTTCCTGTGGGGTTGTTTCGTTCGCATTTCTTGCCAACAACAACTTTTCCAGCCGCAAGAGGATGAGGCTTTTTGTGTATAATCGGATTTTGGAAAGAGACGGGAATGATTGCAGACTCCCGGCGATGAGGAAGACCGCATATGATCTTTTCGTGAAGCATCATCCGCCGTATTTCATAGATGAGGTAATACAGTCGATGATCCGGATATGCTATCATTTGAAAGTGGATGGCGAGGAGAACATTTCGCTTGATGATCTTCCTGCCGTGTTCATATGCAATCATGGCGAGGAAATAGGTCCGATTTGCGGAATGACATTTATTCCGACGTATTTGAATCCGTGGGTGCATGCGGAGATGTGCAGAAAGGATCTCGCATATGCCAGAATGTGGAGATTCACATTCGGCCCGCGTTTTCATGAGAACAGCAGATTTGGAAAATTCTTGACAAGAGTCATTGCTTCCGTTGTGACATACCTTATCGGCGGGGTTGAGCCGCTGGAGGTTCATAGGGATAATCCGAGGAAGATAATGAAGCTTTTCATGGATACGAAGGATTGTTTGGCATCGGGCGGCAATGTGCTGATTTTCCCGGAGGATCCCGGAAAATCCGACAATAACGGATATTATCAGCAGGGGTCGGTTGGAGATATGTTTGCCGGCTTCGCGCAAATAGGGAAAATATATGCGGCCGAAACTGGAATGAATCTCCATTTCTTTCCTGTTTTCATAAACAAGAAAAGGCGGACGCTGCATATAGGAAAGCCAATAGCGTATGATTCGAAGGCAGCGGATGCCAGAGAGGAGAAGATGAGGATTGTCAAAGAGCTTCAGGAAAGAATGAATGCTTTTGTTTGACTTTGCGGAGATGTTGTATGGGAAAAAGAGGCGAGATATTTTCTTCAAAGCTCGTTAAGGACAGAAGGTCGTATTTTTTCAATGTGCATGAGAATTTCGGAAATTCGATTAGCCTCAGCATAGTGGAAAGCAAGAACACGACTGATGAGAATGTCTTTCATAGACAGTCGATTTTGATTTTTCAGGAGGATTTGGATGATTTCCTCAGGGAAATGCAGAAGGCTGTGAATGTGATAAGGCAGGAAAAGAGCAAACCGGTTTCGGAAGGCGATGATATGAGAAGCAGCTCTGGTTTCGGAAGGGAATTCAGGGTTGACGAGATAAACAAGAAGCCTTCGTTTGAGCGTGAGGGGTTCAAGAAGGGCCAGGGGTTCGCAGCGAGGCGGGAAAAGGCGGAAGGGATTGGTTCCAAACCGGCCGCGAAGCCGAAAGCGACGCCGAAAAGAAGGATTATCATAAGGAAGCCTAAAGATGAATAAGCTTGTGCTTTACAATACTTTGAGTCGGACGAAAGAGGAATTCAAGCCCATAGAGGATGGGCGCGTTGGCATGTATGCCTGCGGACCTACCGTGTATAATTACGCGCATATCGGAAACCTCAGAACATATATATTCGAGGACGTGCTCAAAAAGACATTCAGGCTTTTCGGGTATGATGTTCGTCATGTGATGAATATAACGGATGTCGGTCATCTTACAGGCGACGGCGATGACGGCGAGGATAAGATGGGCAAGGCCGCAAGGGAGAAGAACAAGAGCGTCAGGGAAATAGCTGACTTCTACACTTCGGCTTTCATGAATGATATCGGGGAATTGAATATAGATAAGGCGGATGTGATCTGCAAGGCATCCGAGCACATACCTGAGATGATTGATCTCATCAGGAGAATTGATGAGAACGGTCATGCTTATGTTTCCGATGGAAATGTGTATTTCTCGATAGATACGATTAGCGATTATGGAAAGCTCGCATGCCTAAGGCTCGATGATTTGCAATCAGGAAAAAGGGTTGGAATAGATTCGGCGAAAAGGAACCCGAATGATTTTGCCCTTTGGTTCACTAAAAGCAAATTTCAGAATCAAGCCATGAAATGGGATTCTCCGTGGGGTGTGGGCTACCCGGGGTGGCACATAGAGTGTTCCGCGATGAGCATGAAGTATCTTGGAGAGCATTTTGATGTTCATTGCGGAGGCGTTGATGCGATTCCTGTTCACCATACGAACGAAATCGCCCAAAGCGAGGCGGCCACTGGCAGGAAATGGGTCAATTATTGGCTTCATGGCGAGTTTCTTTTGTCGGAAAAGGGGAAGATGAGCAAGTCGTCGGGTGAGTTCACAACGCTTGCTTCCCTCAAGCAGGCCGGGATAAGCCCCATTGCGTATAGGTATTTCTGCCTTCAGTCTCACTACCGGAAGCAGCTGCAGTTTTCGCTTGACGCATTAAAGGGGTGTCAGACTTCATTGAACGCATTGCATGACAGGATGGACAGGATAATCGAATCCGCATCGCGCTGCCAGACTCTTTCTGAAGAAGAGACTGGCGCTTTGAATGCGCTGAAAGATGAGTTCGCCGGTTACCTCGGAGATGACATTTCCACCACGCGCGCTGTTTCCTTGCTTAACAAAGTGATTTCAAATCCAAGCTTGTCCGATCTGGTGAAGATGCGTTTTGCCGAATATGCCGACAGTGTTCTTTCGTTGGATCTTTTGGCGAAAAGGGAACGGGTTTCCGATGACATACCTCAGGATGTTCGCCTGCTGGCCGAGGAGAGGCTGAAGGCCAAAGCGTCAAAGGATTTTGCTGCCGCAGATGATCTGAGGGATAAAATAAGGGCATCAGGATACTCCATAAAGGATGTTCCGGGCGGTTATGAGCTATTAAAAAACTAGTTTTTTTAGGCGTTTTTACCGGGTTTTCGGGGTTTGACAATGCAATTTGGTTTAACTTATAATAATTCGATGATATCCGTTGCAAAATGGCATCGGTATGACCATGCTCGGTCATGCGGGCTGGGTCCATGTTCAGGGGAGAGAGTAGATGAATAATAAAATGTCCGTAATCGGATTTATTATGGCCTTGATACTTCTTATCGCATGCTTGCTTGGCCTTTCTGTTATGGATAATTACGATTTCAAGGATGTCTACAAAGACAATGCTTTTGATTTTAGGAATGTCAGGAAGAAGGATCCCTCTGAGAGCAAGTCATTTTGGGATAGCATAGCGGATATTTTCAAAAACAGCTTGAGTGATAGTCCCGCGGACGAATCTGCGGATCAGCGTGATGTTTCGCGCGACGCGGATGATGGGAATCGCGAGAAGCTGCCGGGTTCTGATTCCAAGAGCGATAGCGGCAATGAGCCGATTGAGGCGAATCGCATGATCCTGTCTCCGATTGAAGAGCCTGATGATGCGTCGGCTAATGCGGGCAAGTCGTCTGAAAGCGGAACCGGTCCTGGTTACGATGTCGGATACAGGGATGGCTATAGGGACGGCATTGAGAGCGCTAGAAGCAAGGGCGATAGGCAGATAGTCATGACCGAGCCAGAGGGCGGAACCGAGGATCAGCAGGATCCTGATGCGTTCACATATAATAAGTGGAATAGGATCAGAGATAAGGTCAGGTACACCCCGACGCCGCTTATAATAAACAGCAAAACGATGCTTGTTGACAAGAACGACTTCGAGAGGTATATGGATAGGGTCAATAGATCCATTGCCGAGAGAAGCTCTGCTGATGATGAGTTCAAAACCAGGATTCCGGTGTTTGTCGGAACAAAGGTGACGCAGGATAAGATGAATGAAAGCGACAGGCAACGGGTGGCTCTTGGCCTATCGCAGGCGAATCCGGCTCCGGATGTTTCGGCGCCGAAGAGCAGCAGTCTGACTGCTTTGCCGCTGTATGCTAATGAAATGGTCACCGTATCCGGCGAACCAAGCGAAATCAAGGGCATTAATACGCCGGTCATCATATTCGCTGGCGCTTTGCCAGATAATGAGTTTGATGGCGTTATGAAGGGGACTGATCCGAGATCGCCGTATTACAGGGAGATCGCGCAACCGGTTAGCACATCACCGGATGACAAGGCGGCTGCGGATCGAAGCGCTGATGCTGCCGATGCGTCTGATGCATCTGATGCTGTTAGGAGACTTCCTGATGTTCCTGCTTGGGCTTCGTCTGGGGCGTATTGGAGAGACGACATTGTTCTTGTTCCTCCTGTTCCATCAATAGTCAGGGCCGCGACCGATGCGGAGATGGTGCAGCCTGAGGATATCGCAAATGGTCTTGTCAATGCCAATGGCAGGGTGTTGGGCGCTAAGGATGAGTCCACGGCCGCAAAAGACGGCGCTGACAATCGCGGCGATGGCGATAAGGTAAGCGTGAGCAGGTATTCGGTGTCGCTTGCTGATGGTCCTGATAGTGACGGCTCTGGCTCCACTGACGAGAGCGTTTCGCTTGGATTCGCTTCACCGGAAGGCCGTTCTGATGAGGATGGCCGGGCTGTGTTGAGTCCGCAGGCCGGCTCTGACGGTCAAAGCGCGGATCGTGCTGCGGACGGACAGCGCGAGTATGAGCCGGCAGGCAAGGTTGTCGGCCTTTATGATGCGGCGAAGAACGCACTTGAGAAATATGCTGATAATGCTCATGACAATGCCGAGAAGGCTGTCGATTGGATCAAAGGTCTGTTTGGCAAGGGTTCGAAGGGCGATGCGTCGGATAAGAGTGGAATCGAATCCGGTTCCGATGCCGGTTTGGCGTCTGAAAGATCCGATAAGCCAGCTGACGCTGATGAGCTTGCTAATAAGAATGGTTCTAAAAATCCGATATTGAAAGGCATTGAAGATGGGTGCAATAATATAAGAGACGGATTTGCTGATGTGTTTGACAGAATCGCATCTTGGTTCAGAGGAAGACCGAAGAAGGATAGCATAGGTGTTTCTGATCAAAGTGATTCCAGTGTTCCGTCTGTTCCAGAGATAATATATGCTGCGGCATCATTGAAGCCGATTGAGGAAGGTGACAAGGTCGCTTCTGTGACATTGCCGTATAGCTCTGATCGTGATGCTGATAAGTACGGCTTGTCTGATTCTGAGGTTGATGCTGCCACGCTTGAGGCCAGAGCTGCCGAGAACGCCAGGATAGAGGCGCTCTCCGCCTCCGACGGCAGGGTGCGCCCCGTGGTGGCCAAGGACGCCTCCGGCAGGGACGTCATCGTTCCGACGACCCCGTACATAACGCACGCGGCCGCGTCCTCCGAGAGGGCCGGCTCCCACGCCGAGCCGCTGTCGTCCAGGGACGCCGAGAACGCCAGGATAGAGGCGCTCTCCGCCTCCGACGGCAGGGTGCGCCCCGTGGTGGCCAGGGACGCCTCCGGCAGGGACGT
>CADBSO010000064.1 GCA_902797395.1 uncultured Spirochaetales bacterium | reverse complement strand
GGCAGGCTCGGATGTACCGATGCGATACAGTTTTATCTCACAGAGGAAGAATCCGATTTTCTCATCGGTATGGTTGTTCAGCCATTCAATGGCTGCCTTATGTTCCTCACGCGCGTGTTTCACGCCCCAAATAATCACATCCGCTGATTTGCCGGACGCATAGGTTATCAGCTTGCCAAGGTGATCATGGTTTGTGTCTTCCAGCTGATTCTCGATGATGATTTTCCGATCCGTTCCTGTCTCGGACGCAAAGATATCGACATTGAAATCTCCCACGGAAGACTCCGTTTCGTCAACGGTAATATCAAGCCCCACCGCATCCGCAAGGAGAGCGATGTTATCATCCTGTGAAAGCCACGGAGTAAAGTCCAGGGCTTCATGCGGCCACACCGTCCGCAGATCTTTTATTTCTTCAAGTCTGCTCAAATTCACCATAACATCACCCCCCGCTCTTTACATAGGTTAACTCAACATCGTATCCCAGCTTTTCCATCAGCTAAAAAACGTCTTATTGACGATTTTTTTCGTTATTTCTTATGAGCCGACTGACATACGGTGCCGAAGCCCCTATTTCTTCTACCAGTTTTTTTCTTCCCAAGAATAAGCACATTGATAAGCGGGAACAAGTATATTATCGACTCCTCTTAATAAAAAGCATATCGTAGTTTTTGTATCCATTTATTCTGCATCCTCTGATTACATCGATTTTGACTACTAAAAAATGATTTTTATTTAATCAAGGTTCTTTTATTATATATTTTTCTATTTAAATTTAGATATACAAAAAAAATCACGTATTTCTATCAAAATTATTATATACTTTCAACTCATTGATTTTCAATAAATTAAGTAATCGTGTGTAATCGTGTAGTAATCGTGTAATTGTATCAAATCTGTTCTCTTAATAGAGGTCTGCTCTACAGACTTAAAAAAAACGGAGTTCTTGTTGACTCCATGAACGTGAACTCAAAACTTGTAATTTCAAGGGTTGCGAGAATCATCTTAACGGCAGAGGCTTGATTCTTTTGGAAAGGCATATCTTGCCCTTATGGAAAGCAATGCCTATCTTCATTTCTCGAGATATCTTGCCGAGTCAGTGAAAATGGAAAAATGTCTTGATGAAATGGATTTTATGAACACGATGGAATTTGTGAAGGACTGGATAAGGATGTCTGAGGAAAATGATGATGAAAAAGTATTTGACCTTGATGATTTTGAAGAGAAGCTGACATTCGCCAAATGACTGAATGCTCGAGTTGATTATTTTAAGAGATGCTGTTTTTAAGGCTCTTATATTGATAGAATCAAAATAGATTTTTTTATTTACACGAAAAATACTAAAATATGTAAATATGAAAAAATTTATTTAATTCATTTCTATTACATTAATTTTATTAATTTCAAGTTGTGCTACCACAGCCGTGAATGTTAGTGATTCGCTTGGCAGTTGGTACAAGTCTTTCTGTGATTTATCATCATATCCAGAAGAGTGCTTTCTGCAAGAAGGCGAAGAGCCAATAATCTATAAGAGCAGCAACTTTAATTCAGACATATTGTCAATCAATAAAAACTACCTTCTTGTCCCAAGTTCAAGTGGATGGAACGGGCCTGGAATTAGCGAATCCACCTTTGTTGAGGGAATTAAGAAATTCTGCCATAAAAATAGGTTTGTCGGAGCAATCTATAGCATAGACTACACAAACACGAAAAACGGCATCTACAACACCACCCATTATTACACCTCAAGCAATTACAACTATTCGCCATACGGAGGCTACTATACTACCACAACAACCCCATACACAATGACACATTCATATTCGGTCGACAGATATGACTACAGCGTCTATTTTATAATCAGAATGCCAGCTGAACAAATCCTCGAAAACTATGCTGTTGGTATGTGGGTTTCAGATCTCGATGATGAGTCGAGGAAAATAATAAAAAGAAACTATGGAGTAATAATCAATATCGTCTTTAACGAATCGAACGCCTACAAAGCAAATATTGTTGAAGGCGATGTCATTACTAAAATGAACGGAAAAGAAATAAACAACAAACAGGATTACTACGATGTCCTATCAAAAATCAACGAAGGCGATAAAATCAATCCTGAGATATTTAGGGATGGAAAAATAGAAAAGGTGTCTTATGAATTCTCCATCAAAATCCCGCAAGCAGAAAACGAACAGGATGCAAACAAAGATGAAACCTCATATTCGCAACCATAAAGGTTTTATTTAATCTAATATACGAATCTCATAAGGCGGAAACATATCCGTATCTTCCATATTTCTTAATTTGCTCGTTTGCAAACCTGACATCTTTGCCACACATTTTCCAGATTGGAAGCTTAAGTCGTCCGTTAAACAAGCCAGCACCTTTTAAGAGGTCTTTTCTTACGGGAAGGTTTGTCTCCGGCTCTTGGGGTATCATCTTGTGAGCAAGAATAATAATGCGATTTGGTGATATCGGATAGAAATACAGCACTGGCATTGCAATTGACATCAACGCGAACCCCAAGTTTCGAGAAAGTACCTTCCAACCCGTCGGATAAGCACTTGATATTATGTAGCCGTCGCTTCCAAGCCTTTCGGCAAGAACAATGTAATACCACTCCATCTCCTCAACCAAAGAAGCCTTAAAGCCTTCCTGAATTTCCCGATTATATTTCAAGTCATCAAGCGTTCTGCATTTTGACAGCCCCAAAAGGCTCTTGGGCCACTCCGCCTTTATGATTTCATTCTTCATCGCAGCATCCTTGAAATCCTTCGACCTGAAAAAGAGGAGTCTGAGGAAAATCATCAGAGAGTAATACTCATCCATCTCAAGCCACACGAACTTCTCTTTCGCTTCATTAAGCCTTTTGAACAACGGGGCAATATCCGATTCGTACTGTGAAAGAGAGTTCTCAATGTAAAGATGGTTCTCAAGATTTTCATCGACATACATATCCCATTCCTGAAAGACATTCTCCACCTTGGCTATCCTTGATTTCTTGTCATCATTGCTTGAGAATCTCACCTTATTATTCTCGTCTGCAAAGTTTCTCAATATGAATTGTGGAATGTAATGCTGTCTCATATTACTTTTGTGATAAAACTAATTATATCAAAAACGGATAGTTAGATAAATTGCCTCAAGAAAACAGAGACCTTATGTATTCTTTTGCGTTCTTTCTTGACGATTTGTAAAGTTCGTATTTCCTCTCGTCATTCCCAAGATAGTATGTCATTCTCTTTAGGGCCTCGTCGCAGGTGAGCTTCTCGCCTCGTATTTCAATAGCGTAGATTGCAGGTGGCTCGCTCCAGGCATAGGTCGCTGCAAAATCATAGGTTGTTATCCTGTGGATTGCATGCCCGTCTGTTTGCGTATTGAAGTTGTTTATCCCTGTCATCACCCATCATGCGTACGGCAAACAAGATCAGTGCCGGTATTCTTCCCACCAGTTCCGAACTGCGCCTTATAAGGAAAATCCGCCCAAAGCCAAACATCCGCCAACAACGACTTATAAACAGGCTTGGTCAAAAGATAAGCCTGCATGAGCCTTTCGAACTTGTCGCCTTTATCCCTCTGCGAGATCGAGTTATCACGATACTTGCCTATGATGCGATCAAACAATGAATCCACTTTCATTCCACCTCCTCCTTCCACCCGACCAGCCCCAGCTTGGCGGACGAGAACACGAGCGCGACCTTGCGGATGGGCTTGCCGGACGCCTCGTATGGTTTGGCATACCCCTTCTCCACGATCTGCCTCAGAGCCGCATCGCACAGCCCGGCGACATCACCGGAGCGCCCGTCCATCTTAAGCTCGAATATCCACACGGACCCCGGCGTCTGCAGGACGATGTCGGCACGTCCGGCAGACGACTGCATCTGGCTGACGACCTCGAATCCGGTGGCCCGGAACAGCACGTGGACGATGCTCTCGTAGTAGTTCTCGCAGGATTCC
>CADBSO010000063.1 GCA_902797395.1 uncultured Spirochaetales bacterium | reverse complement strand
CAAGGCGCAAGGCGAGCACTGTGGCGGAGATCCGAATGATGCGTTGTTCTTATTCGCTCCTTCAAGTCGCCAGGGAATGAGGATGCGCGGATTCAATCAAGTGGAGCAAGCGTTGCTGCGGAGCGGGCTGGATTATTGTAGGGTTTTTTCGGTAAAAGATTCTGGAAGACACATGGCGCAGCAGAAGGAATTGACTAAAAGCGAGCGCTTGCGGCAGTCTCGTGACAAATACGAGGCGGATGAAAGAGAATTGATTTGTCATCTTGAGGACAAGCGCCGTATAGTAATTGTCGATGATATTTGGACAACTGGAAGCACGATGCTGAGCATGATATCCCTAGCGCATGGCATTCTGATGCGCAATCACATGGAGTCCATAAGCGTGGAGGGTCTGGTTTTTGCTAGGGCGAAAGACATGCTGGCATTCTGAAGGGTTTTTCTAAAGGGCGCTTCCAAAGACCTGCTGTTTGAAAATGCTTGCGGATTTTAGAAGCGCTTTGAGCTTCGCGCATTATAATCCGATTATGATTCTGCATACCTGGAAATAGCACACCAAAGAGAATGCATCCATTATTGTGGTTATGACAGGCGATGCCATGAGGGCCGGGTCGACATGCAGAAGCTTGGCGAGGAAGGGGAGGGAGCATCCTAGCATTTTTGCGGCGATAACGGTCAGGAACAGTGATAGGCTTACGGAGATTCCAAGCGATATGTCAGCTGGATATTCTATTAGCATCCGAACCATATTGCAAGCGGCCAAAGCAAACGAAGCGATGAATGCCACCCGTATCTCCTTGAACATCACCTTAAGATAATCGCGCAATCCTATTTCGCCGACCGCCATGCTTCGTATTATGATGGATGAAGTTTGGCTTCCTGCATTTCCTCCGGCATCCATCAGCATTGGGATGAATGCCACGAGAATAGGCATGACCTTGAATACTTCTTCCTGCTTGGAGAGGACTTTTGAGGCCAGGATGGATGACAACATCAGGAATATCAGCCATATGATTCTGTTTTTTGCGAGAATGAATACATTCGTTTTCAGGTACTCGTCATCTGACGGCACGACTGCGGCCATTTTCGAGATGTCTTCCGTATCCTCTTGCTCGATGACGTCGATTATATCGTCAACTGTCACTATGCCTACGAATCGGTTTTCCGAATCCACTACCGGTATGGAGAGCAGGTCATACTTCTTTACCAGCATGGCGGCTTCTTCCTGATCATCTGTTGTTTTGACGCTGATCACGTTTTTGTCCATTATGTCCTCAACATAAGTGTCATCGTCGCTTATCAGCAGATCACGCAGCGAAATCACGCCTTCCAGAATACGCGATTTGTCCATTACATAGCAATAATATACCTGCTCGGCTTCTTGCGCGTTCTTTCTTATGGAAGCGATTGCTTCGCTTACCTTCATGTTCTTTCTTATTCCGATTGCTTCGGCGGTCATTACCGAACCTACTGAGTTATCGGGATATGCGAGGAATTGGTTTATGGTCTTTCTGGTATCCGGAGAAACGTTCATGAGTATTCTTTGCACCATTGAAGCCGGCATTTCCTCTATCGCATCAACCGCATCGTCAATCATTTGCTGTTCTATCAGCTGTGTTATTTCGCTGTCGGTTATTCCAGTGAGGATATATTGCTGCTTGTCGCTGTCAAGTTCGGCGAATATGTCCGCGGCAAAATCCTTCGGAAGGACTCGGAACACATAGATTGCCTTGCTTTGAGGCAATTCGGATAGCAGTTCCGCAGCGTCAACCACATTCAATTCCGATACGATTTCCTTTAGTTCTTTGATTTTTTTCTCATCAAGAAGCTCTAATATTTCATTTGCGGTGATATTAGTCATTTGTTCCTCCGCGCCGTATTGATGGAAGCGATCGATGCGCTTCCGCGGTTTTCTCGAAGAATATCCTGGTCAAAATGGCTTTCGCATCATTTTGAAACAGGTTTTGAAAAAACCTTTTTTAGGGCGCTTTTAAAAACCTGCTGTCTGGAGAGCGCCTGTGGATTATAGAGGCGGAAAACCGCACTGAAAACTGCATAATACTGTCGCATTTTGCCGTTTTCGGACGATTTTCAGACCTTAAAGGCCTTGGCGAAATCAGGCTCTGAGGTATTCAGAAGTGCCTTTTAAAAATTCCAGGGTCAGGTTCCGGCCATGCGTTTTCGGTTTGAAAACTGCCCGAAAATCGAAAAGCAACGCCGCATAGCATGGATTTTTCCATTCGAATCCGCGGGCGGTTCTTTGGTTTGAAAGCATGCGGAAACATCCTGAAATTTAAAAATATAATTGAAAATATAACTTTTGGATATTTTTTTCAAGATGTGGCGGTGTTGGCGTAAAACCCTTGTTGTCATTTCATATGGTATTGAATAATTCATGGTATTGAATAATTCAGCGGATTATAATAAAGTTTAACTTATCCGCCTGCTTTCCCGCATGGCGGAAAAGGGAAATGATATGGTTGTATCTGATAGGAATAGAAAATTCGTCAAATACTTGCTTCTGATCCTTGCTGTGATTGCCTTTGATCAGGTTACCAAATGGATTGTGACTGCGACTATCCCCATGTGGAATGAGGGACCGGTGCTTATCGGAAACGATTTTCTGAGGCTTGTTCACATCAGGAATAAGGCGGCCGGATTCGGACTTGGAAGCAGTCTTTCCGGTTTTGCCAGATTTGTATTCATATACTTCGTGCCATGCGCGCTTATGGCGTATTTGCTTTATCTGTTGTATCGCGGCGAAGAGGCCGGCATAAGGTCTGAACTTGAAAAGATATCGTTTTGCCTTATAATCGGCGGCGGAATCGGCAATCTGATCGACAGGACTTTCCGTCCAAGTGGTGTGGTGGATTTCATCGATGTGAAGTTCTATGGGATATTCGGGATGGATAGGTGGCCCGCATTCAATATGGCAGACAGCTGTGTGGTTGTTGGCGCGATTCTTTTGGTTATTTCTACGATATTCGTCAATCGGGTGCGTTTCAAGGGCTCAAGCCCCGTCTCTTCGAGTTCTTCCGAGGTTGATTCCCGATCGAACGCGCGGCTTGCGTCTGATGAGCGAAAACGCGGAAAATAGAGCGAAAAATAGGGAGTCAGATGATATTCAGGTTCGAAAGACACGGGTCGGAATCGGATCCGCTGCCCTCGAAAGCACCATTGGCCGGTGTTGCATTTTTGATTTTCCGTAGGTAGAATCATAGCCTGCAATGACATTGCTGCATTGCGGATTTGAAGGGGGTTGTATGGTTAGATTTACTTTGCCGAGGGATATCTATCATGGCAGCGGATGCCTGAAGACGCTCAGCGGGCTTGAAGGAAAGAAGGCCATGCTTTGCGTTGGCGGCGGCTCCATGGAGCGCGCGGGTTTTCTTGCTAAAGCCAAGGAGCATCTCGAGAGCGCCGGCATGGTTGTCGAGGTGTTCTTTGGGATAGAAAGCGATCCGTCCGTCGATACCGTCATGAAAGGCGCGGATAGAATGATGTCGTTCGGTCCGGACTGGATAGTCGCTATGGGGGGCGGATCGGCCATTGATGCGGCTAAGGCGATGTGGGTCAAATATGAGTATCCCGATATCACGTTTGAGGATATGCGCAAGGTGTTCGCCCTGCCAAAGCTCAGAAGAAAGGCGCGTTTCTGCGCCATACCATCCACATCCGGAACAGCTACGGAGGTGACTGCATTCTCAATAATAACGGATTACAGCAACGGCGTGAAGTATCCGATTGCCGATTATGGAATTGTGCCTGACATTGCCATCATTGATCCGGATCTTACCATGACGATGCCTCAGAAGGTTGTCGCTCATACCGGCATGGATGCGCTTACGCATGCTATAGAGGCGTATGTTTCCACAGAAAGCTGCGCTTACACTGATGCTTTGGCGCTTGGCGCGATGCGGATCATAAAGGATAATCTCGTCGCATCCTATTCGGACGAGGGCAATGCGGATGCTAGAGCCAGAATGCATGATGCGCAGTGCATGGCGGGGATGGCGTTTTCCAATGCGCTTCTCGGAATAGTCCATTCCATGGCTCATAAGACCGGAGCGGCATTCGCTGATCTTGGAGCGCATATAATTCATGGTGCTGCAAATGCCATGTATCTTCCCAAGGTCATAAGATATAATGCGAAAGAGAGTTCGGCATTGGCAAGATACTGCAATATTGCCGATTTCCTGGAACTCGGCGGCGGCAGCGATAATGCGAAGATAGTCAAATTGGTGGATTTCATAGATAAGCTTAACGATAGCTTGAGGATTCCGCATTGCATAAAGCAATATGGAAAGGATAGCTATCCGGTCCAGGAGGGGTTCATTTCCACACAGGATTTCAGTGCCAGGCTTCATGACATAGCGATCAATGCTGTTGAGGACGCATGTACGGCATCCAATCCCAGGAAGATAGATGCGAGGACTATGGAGAAGCTCTTGAACGCTTGCTATTATGACAGGGATGTCGATTTTTGATTGTTGCAGGGAGGTGACGAAATGGCATTTGATCGGGCATTGGTTTTTTTGAATCGCAGGTTCGCGCTGAAGAAGATTGCGGTTTTTGCGTTTTTGCTGGCTTTTGCGATACAATCCGCTTTTGCTGTCAGACATCAGGTTACGCCGGAAGAGTTCAAAAAGGCCGTGAGCGTTGTGAATTTCACATCCGCATATCGCATGAAGGTTTCCATGGAAGGTCAGACTATGGTGTCTGTCAACGGATATAGCGAAAATGAGGAAAACGAGGCTGAATATACGTTCACTGTCGCTTTGGACAGCCTCGTCTCGATGGCTTTGAGCAATTATATTCCCGGAAGGCTGGATGGGAAATACGGCGTCAGGATGAGAAACACGAAGGATTTGAGAGAGGCAAAGGATGCCGAGAGCGCTAGAAAAGCCCTTGATAAGCTGGAAGTGATGGTGAAGTCTCCGGGTTCGGACAGATATGTCTCCGCTTCCGGATTTCTAGATAAGATGCTTGGCCGCTTCGGATTGCAGGCTGCGGATCAGGATGCTGGTTTCGATCATGATTTCAGAAAACTGCTCAATTACGATGATTTCGTCTTTGAAAACGACAGGTATACCAGAAGGATTGCCACAAGCGATTCGAGCGTTATCGGAAAATTGTCTTTGATTTTCGCTGATGGTCAGATATCCGGGCTTCAATTCGATGGAGAGGTGGTTCCGGATATGGGAGACGCTCCTTTCGATCCTATGTCGCTCAACGTGAAATTGCAGATGAAGTATTCTAATATAAATGGCACGAAAATCTCAAATTGATTTTCTTCTCAGCGCTTTTCTGGAGAATCTCAAAAGCGGCATCGACATGGGCGAGTTCAGAGTGTTTCCCGAACGGAGCCCGAAGGTTCGCGCCCCATCTTCTTTGACTTCGTCTTTGCCGGAAAACGCGCGCTCTGCTGCGAATCCGTTTGTGAGGAGGCCCTCGTCGTCGCTCATGCGGGCGGATATCGCCGACAAGCCGGCGGTTCGCCCCAAATCGACTTTGCAGCGCCGGCAGTCAGCAGCGGAAATTCTAAAGGGCATGAATATGGAAAGCCGCAAGAGTCCGCTTACTACGGACCTGTTCCTCAAATCGATACGCGGATGCGCTGACTGCGCTCCTCTTGATGGCTCTGAGGCTAATCTTGTGAAATCCTTGCCGGCTGTGGGAATAAAGGGAGTACAGGCTCTTGTGGTTATGGAGGTCCAGGGGGATGAGCAATCTGAGGAATATATTGACAAGATCATGTCGTCTGTGAATTTGAGCCGTGCGAAAGGGACGTATGCGATAACATATTTCCCGAAGTGCTTCTTTTCGGAAGATTCTTCGCAAAACCGCATGCCGGATGTGCCGGAACATCCGGTTGCCGGGAGAATGCGCAAATGCTTTCGTTTTCTGGAAGCTGAGATAAGTTTTCTCAAGCCTCTTATAATCATATTTTTCGGGAAGGAATCGAGCGAGTTCTTGAAAAGCATTGGAATCGGAGGGCTTTACAAGTCGGTTCCGGTTTATATTATAAGCGATGATCCGATGAGTTTCAGGAATGATGCGACGGCCAAGAAGGTTTTTTGGAATTGGCTCAAGGCGCATAGCCAGTATTTGGTTGATGCGTCCGGCGGCTGATCGATTTGCCAGCTAATTGCCAAAAAAATGTTTTTTTGCGATAATTTACCGATATCAGTCAGCTCACTGCTGTTCTTTGCGGCATGCAGCGCAAGCATTAGGAGATGAATATGGCCATATTAGTTTTGAATTGCGGATCTTCGTCTGCCAAATACCAGCTTTACGATTGGGAGAAGAAGGAAGTCATTCTTACGGGTGGAGTCGAAAGGATCGGAGAGGAAGTTTCCGTAATAAAGCACAGTGCCAAGGGCAAGCCGAACTTCAATGACGAGTTTTCGTCGCCTACGCATACGGAAGCCATACAATACATATTGAAGATGATCACCGATAAGAGCTACGGCGCTATCGGATCGCTTAATGAAATCGATGTAATAGGCCACAGGGTGCTGCATGGTGGCGAGATTTTCAAGAAATCCACGCTTGTTACGCCGGAGGTTATCGCCGATCTTAAGAAGCTTATACCGCTCGGACCGCTTCATGAGCCTGCGAATATCACAGGAATAGAGGTTGCTAGGAAGCTGCTTCCCAAGACACCTCAGGTGATTGTTATAGATACCACATGGCATCAGACTATGCCGATGGAGGCGTTCCTCTATGCTTTGCCAATGGAATGGTATACGAAATACAGCGTCAGGAAATACGGATTTCATGGAACTTCGCATTTGTACTGCGCCAAGAGGGCTGCGGTTCTTCTTGGAAGAAAGCCCAAGGATACGAATGTGATAATCTGCCATATAGGAAATGGGGCATCGCTCTGCGCTGTTAAAAATGGCATTTGCGTTGATACATCAATGGGTCTTACTCCGCTTGAAGGTCTTGTGATGGGTACGAGATGCGGTGACATAGATCCTGCGATTATTCCGTATATGGAGAGGGAAGCTGGTTTGTCCGCCATTGAGATAGATACCATAATGAACAAGAAATCCGGTTTGTTTGGAATATGCGGAAAGATTGACCGCAGGGATGTTGAGGCTTTGGCTGACGAAGGCGATAAGATGGCAAGGATCGCCATGGACATGGAAATAAGGAGAATAAAGAAATATCTTGGCGGATATATGGCTCTTCTCGGAAAGGTTCATGCGATTGTGTTTACGGCTGGAGTTGGAGAGTTCAGCACGACTATAAGGAAGAGGGTGCTTGAGGATATGGCTCCGCTTGGTGTTGTCGTGGATGAGAACAGGAACTCCCTTGCGCATTCCAGAAACGGAGAGTTCGTAATATCCGGATCTACGAGCAGAACGAAGGTTTTCGTGATACCTACGGACGAGGAGCTTGTGATAGTCGAGGATGCCAAGGCGATCATCGATGGAAGGTATGATGTGCATACGAAATTCCATTATTCGTTCGAAGACGCGGATTATGTGAATACCCAAAGGCAGGAGAAGCTTAGGGAGGAAGTCGCTGAGAACCCGATGCTTGAGAAGGTCATAGCCAGAAGAAGCTGGCATGTTGATTGATTCCGAAGGCGCTTAATGGCGCTTCTAAAAATCTGCTGTTCGGAGGCTGTTGCGTTTTTCGGGTTGGAAAACATCTGAAATCCTTAGATGCCATTCGGACGGCAGTTTTTTTGAAAGCGTTACGTGAAGAGCGCTTCTGCAAGTGTCGGAAATGCGCTTGCGGAATTTCTTTTGGGTTTTCAGGGCTGTGAGCCCCAAATGTTTGCGTGTATGGAATTGTCATTGCCGGCTAAGGATTTGAAGACCGGAATCGTTGCTTTTGAGAATGGCGCTGATAGCATTTATTTTGGTTTGGAGAGGTTTTCCGCGCGCGCTTCCGCTGTGAATTTCTCGATTGAGGATTATAGGCGGATCCGCAAATATGCTCTTGAACATGGCAAGAGGATTTTCATTGCTTTCAATACGATAATAACTGATGATGAGCTGCAGAAGGCGTTTGAAATGCTTTCGATAATCAGTCTTGTAGGCTGTGACGGGCTTTTGGTTCAGGATTGGGGCGTGGTAAGGCTGGTCAGAAGGTTTTTCCCCGATATAAGCTTGCACGGCTCGACTCAAATGGCGATCCAGAATTCATCTGGCGTATCGGTTCTTCACAAATTCGGATTCAAAAGAGCGGTCCTGGCGAGGGAGCTTTCGCTTGATGAGATTGCTGTGATCAGAAAGGGCAATCCTGATATCGAGCTTAAGGTTTTCATTCATGGAGCGCTTTGCTATTGCATATCAGGTCTGTGTTATATGTCGCGCAAGCTGATGGGGAAAGGCAGCGGCAATCGGGGCGGATGTGTTCAGGGGTGCAGATTCGGTTACGAGACGGCAAACGGAAGACGCCAGACTCCGTTTTCCCTTAAGGATCTGATAAGCGATGGCGGGATTATGGATCGCTTGGCGGATATTGGAATCGATAGTGTGAAAGTCGAGGGGCGGCTTAAAAGCGAAAGCTATGTGAAGTGGGCTTCAAGGTATTATCGCGCTCTTCTGAATCATGATAGTGACGCATGGGTAAGCGACTGTAAGGCAAGAATGCAGGCTGCTTATTCCCGCGATTGCTCAAGCGGATATTTCTATCCGGATAATCTTAAGAGCGGAAATATCAGGTTGAACGGCTATCAGGGACATAGAGGGTGCATATGTGGCCGGTTCATTGATTCCAAAAGCATTATGCTGACTCAACCTCTTGGAAAACACGATGGTTTGATGTTTCTTGACAGCAAGGGCTTTCCTCATAAGTTCGCCAATCTCAAAGGCGCATTCAAGAGGAATTCGATTGTCAGGCTTGATGCGCTCACTTCTGAGAAAGCGGATATTCCAAAGGATTCGCTTTTGTACAAGATAAAGGATTCCAGGGATAATTCCAGCGAAGGATTCAATGCCCAGTCGATTGAGATGCAGAGCATAGATCTGGATATGCGTTTGACGATATTCAGGAATCGTGTCAGCATAAGAGCTGTTCTCCCGTTTGGAAAACAGGTGAGCCTCGATTGCGCTGCTGATGTTCAAATTGCGAAAACCCCGCAAAATGCGAGTGAAAACCTGAATAAGGCGTTTTCGAGAAAGACTCAGTGGTGCAGGCTTGGCAGCCTTGAGATTGTCAATGACTCTGGAATTGATATGGAAACGCTTTTTCTTCCGTCATCTGCAATGAAAAGAATATCCGGCGATTTCTTTTCGAGATGTGAGGCGGAAATCATGTCGTATTTGTCTCGTCAGGCTCCTGACGATGATTTGTCCGGAGATTTCAAAGCGGAACCGGATAGGATTCTCTCTCCAGTGGCGTTTTGCCGGAATGCTGCGGATGCATCCGTATTCACCGATAGCATTGTGGAAATAAACAACCTGTCGGATTTGGATTGCCTGATAGACGATTCCGGAAAAGTCTGCCGTTCCGTTTTGGAAAAGATCAAGGGCGTAGTCCTTGGGCCTTATCTCAATATCGCGAACCGCCAGGCTTTGTTGTTTTTCAAGGATATATTCGGAGAGAAGCTTGTCGGCGCGGTTTCGTTTGTTGAAGGCGGAACGGATGAGGATTTCAAAAATCGGCTTATTGATGGCGAGAAACTGTTTGAGGACAGGAGGATTCCCTTGTATATAAAAAGGGAGGCCGATGGAAAATTTCTGATGGTCAGGAAAGCTTCTTCTGATGTGTCTGGTTAAGGGCGCTTTTAAAAACCTGCTGTCCAGAGACGCCTGTGATTTTCAGGTCTGAAAGGCATTGACGAAATCGGATTCCGAGGTTTTTTAGAAGTGCCCTTGAGTGAAATCATAAGCGATCCGTCATATTTGCGAATGGACTTGTGATAACTCTGCCAGCAATCTTTTGCATCCTGCTTCTATTTGCTCGTAAGCCGTGTCGAAATCACCTGTGTACCAAGGATCGCAGACCTCATCTTCGTTCAACATTCTTATTTTGTCGTTCGGATCGTTTCCGGTGATTGCTGAGATTCTTCGCATATTGCTTACATCCATGACGAAAATTCGATCGTAATAGCGGTAATCCGTCATTGTAAGTTTTCGCGCTTTATGGGAGAATCCGCTTATTCCGTGATCTCTGAGGGCATTGTTGGCGCTCGGATGGATTTCGTTGCCTGCTTCCTCAGCGCTTACTGCGGCGGAGGATATCTCAAATTCGTTTTCCTTTCCAGCATCTTTTGCGATTTTGCTCATGATCGCTTCAGCCATAGGAGAACGGCATATGTTTCCATGACATACGAAGAGTATTTTGATTCTGTTGCTATCCTTCATTTCATTTTCCTTTATTTTCACACCATCTGTGAAGCATTATGGCTGTAGCGCAGCTTACGGATATGGAACCTTTGGTTCCGAACATGGGTATGCTTACAATTTTTTCCGATGTATCTGCAAGCTCCTTTGAGACTCCGAATTCCTCATTTCCCACAATGCCTATGCCCGCATCGGGAAATTCGAATGAGCTTATGTCGTTTCCTCCGCATTCCAGACAGAATATCGGAAGTCCGAGCGATTTGACATGGCTTATTCCTTGCTTTCTATCTTTAAACACCCTGCATTTCATGATCGTATCGGTTCTGCAGGCAGCTCTAATGGCATTCGGGTGTTCCGGTGATAGGTTTTCCGATAATAATATGACTTCTTTTATCATGAAGCTTTCGCTGCTTCTTATTATTGATCCGAGATTGTATGGGCTGCGTATGTCATCGAGCACCAGATAGCGCTCTTTTGTTTTCCTTTTTTCAGCTTGCATGATGCTATTGTCTGAAATGAAGTCGAGGTCTGCGTTGATTCTGCCCGTTTTGAAGTCAAGATAATCTTTTAGAACCAGTAGCCCTTCGCTTTCAATCCTGCGTCTTATTGCGTCTTGCTTGCCGGTTTCATCCGGATAATCTTGCGCTAGTCTTAGGAAAATTTCATCAATGAATGCTTTGTTCAGGGTAATATGGCCGCAAATCTGCTGGCTGGCGAGAACCGAAGCTTTTTTGTAGAGCGTCTCGTTCTTCAACGCTCTGAATCTTTCCAAGCTGATCATTCCTCGTCGTTCCTGTCATTTGAATTGTAGTAGACTATTATGCAGAATTCGCCTTTGACCGATTGTCTTTGCGAAAGATTCGAGAAAGCCTCGGCTGCGCTGCATGTCATTGTTTCCTCGTGCATCTTGGTCAGTTCCCTTGCAACCATTACTCTCCTTTCAGGGTCGGTTTCCATGATGTTTTTCAACAGCTTTATTATTCTGAAGGGCGACTCGTAAAGAACGAATGTGATGTTCATGCTCATGAGTTCTGCCAGCCGTTTGCGCATTTTTCCATCGCTTTTCGGAAGAAAGCCCTCGAAAATCCATGTTTTTCCGGTGTTTCCTGCGATTGACATCGCACATACGGCAGCACTAGGACCCGGGATGGGAACTATCTTGTGTTCTGTTTTCTGAATCTCATCAACGACTCTTGCGCCCGGGTCGCTTATGCACGGCGTGCCGGCATCGGTTATCAGGGCGACATTTTTGCCTTCGTTCAGTAATTTGGCTATTCCTGATTTTGAGTTGTTTTCGTTTATGGCGCTACAGGAAATGAGATGCTTGTTCGTTATCGAATAGGCATCTAGAATCTTGCGTGATATCCTTGTGTCCTCGCAAGCGATCACATCTGCGGACTTGAGCGTCTCGACAGCTCTGTATGTCATGTCCTGGAGATTTCCGATAGGGGTTGCGACTATATATAGCGTTGACATCGCAATCGACCTCTACTTATCCGCAGTGTTTTTGTACCGCTCCAATGCGATTTTCAGTATTCCGATCGCTCTTTTCAGTTTGGATTCCTCCAACACGCAGGCGATTCTGATTTCGTTGCGGCCTTTTCCTTCAGTCGCATAGAAGCATTTTCCCGGAGCGAACATTACGGTTTCCTTGTTGTCATCGAATGACGATAGAAGCCAATTTTGGAAATCGTCCGCATCATCGACGGGCAATGCTGCCATGATGTAGAATGCGCCTGTCGGGATCGAAACCTCCACGCCCGGAATCCTTTCGAGTTCCGTGACGGCCGCATCTATTCTTCTTTTGTATTTTTCGCAGAGCTCTTTCGAATACTCCGGAGTTATGCTATCGAAGAGGGCGGCGGCGCCGACTTGGTTGATTGTCGATACTGAAAGCCGGGCTTGCGCAAGCTTCATTGAATTTTGGATCACATCGCTGTTTCTGGAAATCAACGCGCCGATTCTCGACCCGCAGCATGAGAACCTCTTTGAGGCCGAATCAATGACTATGACGTTATCATCGTAATCTCTGAACTGCAGTGCGGAAGAGCTTTTCGGGTCTTTCCCGTAGTATATTTCCCTGTAGACTTCGTCACATATGAGGAATAGGTCGTTTTTCTTGCATAGCTCAAGCATGTCGAGCATTTGCTTGTCTCCGATTGCGGTTCCGGTCGGATTGTTTGGATTTGAAAGCAGCAGCGCTTTTGTTTTCCTTGAAAGAAGCTTTCCGATTCGCGCGGGGTCCGCATAGAAGTAGTTCTCGCTATGAAGCGTCGGAATGGGCTTGACTACTCCGCCCACGGCATTGAAAATCGTTTTGTAATTAGGGTAGAATGGCTCTGGTATGAGGATCTCATCGCCATCATCAAGCGCGCAGAATCCCGCGAACAGCAGAGCTTCGCTGCCGCCTGTCGTGACTATTATGTTATCCTTCGTTATGTCTTGTCCTATGCTTTTGTAGTATTTGACTATGGCTGCCAGAAGCTCATCAGTTCCCTGACTGGGCGCATACGCATCGGTTTTGGCATTGAATTTCCCGATTGCTTCGAAATATCTTTCGGGCGTAGGTATGTCCGGTTGCCCTATGTTGAGATGGTGTATGCTGATTCCGCGTTTTTTAGCTTCAACGCTGGCCTTATGGAATTTTCTCATCGGAGAGAAGTCGGATTGCAAAGCTTTATTGGAAAGTCTCATAATTCTTTAAATTATATTATAATCGATGGAAATATCAAAATGCGGTACGCTTATGCGGGTTTCTTGAAGAATGCCTTGGTTTAAAACAGGCTTCGCATCATTTTAAAATGGGTTTTGGAAAAACCTCTTTTGAAAAAGCTTCGGAAATGTTTTGCGTCAGGGGTTTTGAAGTTGATTTTGACAAAAAAGCGATTTTATTTAAAATTTTATCAATGCTTCCGGATTCGTTTCGCATTCGGAAACGGCATCGCTGTAAAGTCGTTGGTTTTCTGGCTTAGGCGGGGCGGGCAATTTTATATTTAGGAGGCGCTTTTACTATGCAAAAGAAGATAAAAGTTGCGGTAATGGGTGCGACCGGCGCTGTCGGTCAGGTGTTTTTGTGGATGCTTGCGGATCATCCTTGGTTCGAAATAGAGTATCCTGTCGCTTCTTCTGCCAGGGCTGGATTGACTTACGCTGAGGCGGTTCATTGGGTTCTTCCTTTTGAGATGCCGGAGAAGATAGGCAAGCTCCAACTCAAGGATTTCAACATGAATGCGATGAAGGAAGCGGGTGTCAAGGTTGTTTTCTCCGCTTTGCCGGCGAATGTTGCCGCAGAGGCGGAGCCGCAGCTTAGGGATGAGGGATTCTGGGTGTTTTCAAACGCCGCAAGCCTTAGGTATGACAGTGATGTTCCCATCATGATTCCGGAGGCTAATCACGAGCAGCTTTCATTGATTGAGGAGCAGGGCTATCCGAAAAACGGCTTTGTGATCACCAATGCGAACTGCGTTACTACCGGTTTGGCCATGGCAGTGGCTCCGCTCAGGAAATTCAAGATCAAGAGCATAAGCATTTGTTCATATCAGAGCGTGTCGGGTGCGGGTTATCCTGGCCTTTCATCGTTTGATATAACGGACAACTGCATACCATACATCAATGGTGAAGAGGATAAGATAGTCAAGGAAGTTCAGAAGATACTTTCGATAAAGTGCGAAGTGTATCCGTATTGTGTCAGGGTGCCGGTCATGTTCGGACATCTTGAGGCCATATGGCTTGAGTTTGAGGAGAATGTCGAGACCGATGATGTCATAAAGGCTTGGGATGAGTTCAAGCTTCCGTTTGCCACTCCTTCCACGCCGGTCAAGCCGGTTGTTTATAGCGACAGCACGACTTTCCCGCAGCCCAAATATGCGTTCTGGGGCGAGCCTAGAGGCATGGTGGTTTACACCGGACGCCTGAAGAAGATGCATAATAAGATCGGGTTCATATGTTTGGTTAATAACATAGTGAAGGGAGCCGGCGGCGGTTCGATACAGAATGCCGAGGTCTTTTTGAAGCAGAAGGGGCTTGTGAAATGAAAGTTGTAATGGCAAATGATCATGGTGGCGTTGAGCTCGCTAAAAAGTTTCTTGATTATCTTAATGACAAGGGCATAGTTGTGACATACCTTGGGGTCGATTCCGCTGAAAAGCCTGTTGATTATCCTGATATGGCTGATAAGGCCGTAAAGGAATATGATGCGGGAAATTACGACTACGGGATACTTGTTTGCGGAAGCGGAATAGGGATATCAGTCGCTGCGAACAAGCATAGCGGCATAGTGTGCGCATTGCCTCAGAATGAGGATGTGGCCATTTTGTCGAGAGAGCATAATGGAGCGAATTTCATAGCTTTTGGCGGAAGAGTGAACTATCCGGATGATCCGGTTTCCATGCTCGACAGGTTCCTGCATACTCCCATGTCGCTTGAGGACAGGCATGTGAGAAGAAGAGAAAGACTCTTCAAGTGAAACCGGTTTACGAGGACAATCATATAATAATCGTCAATAAGGCTGCCGGTGAGATTGTCCAAGCGGACAAGACCGGAGATAAGTGCCTGATAGATGACGTGAGGGATTATCTGCGCGGGAAATACTCCAAGCCTGGTAATGTCTTTGTGGTTCCCGTGCATCGTCTTGATAGGCCTACTACTGGTCTTGTCATCTTTGCTAAGACCGACAAGGGACTTTCCAGATTCTCGGAGTGCTTTCGCAAGAATTCCATATCCAAGACTTATCTGGCGATAACCGATGGTCTGCTGGATAGCGAAGAGGGCGAGTTGAGCGATTATCTGGTTAAGGATGAGGAGCAGAACAGATCATATGTTGTTGGTCCGAATCATCCGGATGCAAAACTCGCCAGGCTGGGATACAAGCATCTTGCCGATTCCGACAGATATCATTTGTATCGGGTAGACCTGATGACGGGACGGCATCACCAGATCCGCTCGCAATTCGCTGAAAGGGGTGTTCATATAAAAGGCGATGTGAAGTACGGCGCCAGGCGCGCCAATGATGACAAGAGCATATCGCTTCATGCCTTCTCATTGCAATTCAAGCATCCTATAGGCGGAAGGGACATATGCGTTCGCGATTGGCCGGATTCGAGCCCTGAGGATCGGATATGGTCGTTTTTCAAAAGCGCGCTTTCCGGCGATTCGAAATACGAAAGCACCCCAATAGAACTCAGGGAAGTCCCTGGAACGGCATCTTGATTCCAAATGCGCAAGTCATTCGCATGCCATATGGCATCGAGTTTCCGATATGCGGTGGTTTTCAAAAGGCATAAGGTCTTCGCTTTGATGCTTTTCTTTGCGATGTTTGCTTTCGCGGGTCCTGAGGCGCATTGCGTTGATTTTGCGTTGTCTTCGCGTTTTTCATATGGGATTGACAATGGCTTCCATGTTCTCGTCCGTCCCTTGGCTTATTTCGGAAATGTGAAATCCCTTGAATCTGACAAGTCGCTTGCGTATGTTCCGGGGATTTTTCTCGAAATTGGATACTTCCGCGCTGACATGCCGAATAGAAGCTTCAGGCCTGATGATTCCAGATATCACCGCATAGGATATGATGCCGTGTGTGTCGGATTGGGATTTGCGAATTTGCTTGTTATAGATAAGTCGAATTCCGTATCCGCAGATGTTTTTGCAAATGTCAGCATGGGAGGTGAATATTCGGTCTATAGCAGCGGAGTGACCTCGCTTGGTTTGAGTGTTGGATATGGGTTTCATCCCAATGAGAACCTTATGTTTGGGCCGGATGTCGGATTCTCTTATGATCTTGCAGGTGATAAGGTTGGGTTTGTCATGACATTCGGAGCCGCCGCCGCGTATGTGTTTTGAGATCGTTCGGTGGGAGATGGTTTTGAAAAAGGCTTTTTGCTTTTGTTTGCTAGCTGTTGTTTCGGTGTTGCTGGGCGTTTGTTGCGTATGGCAGCCCGCTATCGGAGCGTGTCATGAGAATTCGAATTGCTGGATGAGCTTTTTGGATGATGATAGGGCTTTGACGGGATTGTCGATTCCAGGGACTCATGATACATTGGCTCTGTATGACTTTCTAATAGGTGAGACGGCGGCTTGCCAAGTCATGAATCTTGCGGATCAGCTTGATGCTGGTGTCAGGTATATTGATGTTCGCGTATCAAAACATGGCGATGGGACTTTGGGAATTTATCATGGCATAAAATACATGCATATCAATTTGGATGACGTGATCGCCATATGCAGGGAATTCCTTTTGCGCAATCCGTCCGAATTCGTTATCATGAAGATCAGGCAGGAGGTGTTCCAGGGACACGGAAGCGGCGAGGTTTTTGCGGATGATATAGACAGGATGATTGATTCTGATCCTGGCATTTGGTATTTGGGTTCTGCGCTTCCTTCCAGATTGAAGGATGTTAGAGGGAGGATTCTGCTATTTCGCGAATATGCGGGAGATACGGCTGGCAGTCGTGGATTTTTGATTTATGGCGGAAGCAATTCCGATGTCCTGATTGCTTCCGGCGCTGCTGCTGTAGGGTCTGATGAGAGGGCTAAGACGGTAGAAGAGAAATGGCGGATCGTATTGGATTACATAAGAGGCAGGGAGGCTGCGACCGATGATGGCAGGATGTTCAAACATGAGGCGTCAGCCTATAACGAGCGCATATTCGGGCTTCCGAACATAGGTGATGTCGCATCTTATGTCAATCCGAGGATTTCGTCTGAAATGAAGCGTTTGGCTGGTAGCGGAATACCGCTTGGGATTCTCGCTTGCGATAAGATGACGCGCGATTTGGCATATGACATATATAGCGTAAACGGAGGGTTGGAATGAGATCGCATGTTCATAAGGTCCAGAATTATGAAACGGATAAGATGGGAATCGCTCATCATTCGAATTACATAAGATGGATGGAGGAAGCCCGCGCAAGTTTTTTCGAGCAGATAGGATGGCCGCTTGGCGCTATTGAGGCGAAAGGTGTTTCAGATTCGGTTGAATCCCTTAGCATACGATACAAGCATGCTTCCCGTTTTTCGGACATGGTGATCATAGGTGTGAGGCTTGTCGGATTGAAGCCGGGCGGATACAGCTTTTCGTATGAGATGTTCTGTAATGGTGAGGTCATATGCACGGCGAAATCGGAGAATGTTTTTGCGGATGCGTACGGATATCCCGTGCGAATCGATGATATGAGCGGGCTATTTGAATCCATGAAGGGCAATCTGGAGCAGGCTGAGACTCGTTCTTGAAATCCGCAAGGGTTTTTTTGAGCGGCGGTTTTTCCCGCAGTGCCCTTGATTAAAAATCAATAGTATAATATAATAAAGCCACCTGATATGGCAATCATGTTTAGATGTGATGATATGGGGTGTCCTATGTTGCGGAATTTTTGCGCTTCGTGGGACACCTTTATTTTTGTCCGCGGGGAAGGATATGAAAGGAATATTGAAGACATGCCCTTATGAAAGTCTCAGAGAGGAAATTGATAGGATTTTGGGTCCGAACGGCTTGCGTGTTGTCGAGATAAGCGTGCGGCGGGCGTCGAAAAAGGTTTTTGCGGATATTTTTCTCGCCAGAATGAGTTTGGGGGTCGCTGGAAGTCCGGATACAACCGATTTGGAAACCGCCAGTTCTGTTTTGCATATGTTCTTTGAGGAATATTTCAAGGATCAGGATTTCTTTCTCACGCTTTCATCCCCTGGTCTTGGGAGAAGTTTGAAATCCCTGCATGAGTTCGTTCTGTTCAATGGGAGAACGGTTGCGGTTTCATACCTGAATGATGAGGGGGAAGTGGTTTCCGCTGTCGGAAGGATCGAGGATGCGAATGATGACCATATCGGATTGTTCTTATCGGGCAGCGGCAAGATTCAGATACCTGTTGATTCGATAAAAAACGCTTGTTTGGAGGGATGAAGCAATGGCAGACGGAATGAGTTCGGGCTCAAGAGGCAGAGGAAGACGTTCCAAAAAGGATGAAGTGAAGGCTGAGGAGACTCTTAGCATAAAGGAAGCCATCAAGCTCATGATGGAGGAGCGCAATCTCACTCGTGAGGTTGTTCATAAGCTGATTGAGGATTCGATCAGGGCATCATATAAGAGCAAATTCAAGACAGATGAGAATTGCTATGTGGAGATCGCCGAGGATGACAGCGAAGTCAACCTGTATATGATAAAGACCATTGTTCCGGATGATGATCTTCACGACGGGCTTATGGAAATGACTCTTTCCGAAGCCAGAAAGATAGGCAGCGATGCTGAAGTGGGCGATGAGGTGCTTCAGGCCCTGGATATAAAAACCCTCGAAAGGACTTCAATTACAAGCGGCAAGCAGAAGTTCAAGCAGAGCTCAAAGGAATTCCAGAAGAACAAGCTTTACAATGAGTTCAAATCCAAGGAGAAGGAAATAATTGTCGGTTATGTTCAGAATGTGGACTATAAGACTGGCGATTGTTATGTTGATTTGGGAAATGGGAATTCGGGAATCCTTCCTCGCATGTATCAGAGTCCGATAGAGACTTATAAGAAGGATGACAAGGTCTATTGTTATGTGGAAGAGGTCAAAGTGCGAGATAGGGGCGTGGATATAATACTTTCAAGAACAAGCGGCCAGCTTGTAAGGAAGTTCCTTGAGCTTAATGTTCCGGAAATAGCCGATGGGACCATACAGATATATAAGGTCGTCAGAAAAGCGGGATATAAGTCGAAAGTCGCTGTATTCACGGAATCCAAGATGATAGATCCTGTTGGCACGTGCGTAGGATTGCAGGGTTCGAGAATACAGAATATAGTCCGCGAGCTGCATGGCGAGAAGATAGACATAATCGAATATACCGATTTGATAGAGCAATTCGTTGCGAATTCGCTTACTCCTGCTGTGATAAAAATGGTCAGGGTCATGGATTATGATACCAGAAAAGTGTATGCGGTGTGTGAGGAGAAGGAACTTTCGTATGCCATAGGAAAAGCAGGCTTGAATGTCCAATTGGCAAACAAGCTTACTGATTGGCTTATAGAGATAAAATCTGAAAAGCAGTATAAGGATCTTAATCTCGATTCCAGCATAAGAATCGAAGCGGATGAATTGTTTGCTGATAACGGATTTGATTTGAGCGAATATTCGGATGAGAACAATGCTCGTCCTTCCGATGAAGATGCCAGCGTTCGGAACGAATCGGAATCCGCTGAAGCGGAATCGGACGGCAGTCTCGATGAATCCGATAAGGAACTCGCTGGCGATGCGCAATCTCAGGGTATGGCGGAATCCGCCGCTTCTTCTGATGCTGGTTCCGAATCAAATCAGGATGAGGTTGAGGATGAGGGCGATTT
Source organism: uncultured Spirochaetales bacterium (assembly GCA_902797395.1). Classification (GTDB taxonomy): domain Bacteria; phylum Spirochaetota; class Spirochaetia; order Sphaerochaetales; family Sphaerochaetaceae; genus UBA9848. The sequence goes on along the minus strand of CADBSO010000063.1, from coordinate 25,892 downwards.
GCTTTTCTCTGATCTTCCGTTCTCGGATGCCGTCAAGGCGAAGATTGCGGCGAAGGGCATTGAAAGTGTTTTGCAATTCGCTGATCTTGGTGTAGTGGATGCTATGGAATTTTTTCAGTTTACTACGGAAGAGTATAGTGAATTCGTCAATATATTGGGCGAATATGTGGAATTGGTTGACGAGAGTTAGAGGGACGGAATACGATGGCTGAAAATAACAATGGAATGTCCGAAAAGGAGCATGGTGCGGTCAGCAGCACTGCGAGCAAAAGCAGAGTTATCAAGAGGAATAGGAGCAACTTGAATGCCAATGGGGAAATTCCTTCCATTAAGGAGACTCTACATCAGGGGTCTGCGGCGTCTGTGTCGGATGACAAGGCTGCAGCGCCAAAGTCTCCGAAGATCATAATCAGGAAGTCATCTCTGCCTCCTTTGCCAAAGATCATAGAACGGGCTAGCGCCTCGTCGTTGAAGTCGGATGGGGTTCGTAATGCGCAGACCGCCGGAACAGCAGGTGCGAATCAGAATCAGCTTGCGCGTGGCGCTGCGGGCATCGTAAGCGGTCGCCCCGTTTCGCCTGTTCCATCAGCTCCGGTTGCTCCGGTTGCTCCGGCAGCTTCTGCCGTCCCGCCTGCTCCGCCTGCTTCTGTTGCCGATCAGCCGGAGCGTTCCGCATCATCTCCGGCCGCAAGTGCTGGCAACAGCGAAAAGCAGGGTTCCAGTTCTGGAAAACCGCAGTTTCTTAAGCAGCCGGGAGAAGTTATTGCCGCTTCCGCGGGGAGGTTCACCGGACCGAAAATCTTTCGTGATGAGAGATCCGGCGCATCCGCTTCTTCCGTTTCTCCTGCTGCGAGCGCTCCTGCTGTCAAAACCGGGTCTGCGGCCCCAGCAGCCGCAGCGGTCAAAACCAGGACTTCTTCGATTCAGACGTTAAGCTCTGAAGTTGTGATTCCTGCGAGGAAAAGATTCACTATAATCAAGGATTCCCAGAATCTTCCTCCCATAAGGACCGCTGGAACGAGCACTAGCGGTCGTTCCATGATGGCCGGCATTGTCGGTGGAAGGTCAGTTGATGGCCGTGGGAGATTCGGACAGCAGAGAAATTCGTCTCAAGGGTCAGGCGGTTTTGGCAGAACGCCTTTCAAAGTCGCGAGCATGAATAAGGCGTTTGAGATATCGCAGCCTTCGCCTGGAGCTAAGAGGAAAGGTCCGTCATCTTCGAAGAAAGGCAATTACAGGGGCGAGAAGGTTCAGGATGAGAGGGAATTTGATGTAGCCAAAAAGAAGAAGATAAATTTTGATACCGTTCCCAAGAAGATTGATATAATGAACTATATCACTCCGGGTGAGCTTGCCAGGAAGATGAATCTCAAGGCCGGTGATATAATATCGAAACTGATATCAATGGGGAGCATGGTTACTATAAACGAGCAGATAGACAGTGATACTGCAACCATAATCGCGAATGAGTTCGGATGCGAGGTGCATATTGTTGATTTGTATCAGGAGACACTGATCGAGAATGTTGCTTCATCCGAGGAGAACATGCAACCTAGGGCTCCGATTGTAACGGTGATGGGGCATGTTGACCATGGTAAGACCAAGCTTCTTGATGCCATAAGGCTTTCGGATGTCGTATCCGGAGAGGCCGGCGGAATCACGCAGCATATAGGTGCGTATAAAGTTAGCAACAAGCGCACGGGAAGCGACATAGTGTTCATAGACACGCCGGGTCACGCCGCGTTCTCCGCAATGAGAGCCAGAGGTGCGAAGGTAACTGATATAGTCGTTTTGGTTGTAGCCGCTAATGATGGAGTGATGCCGCAGACGGTGGAGGCCATAGAGCATGCGAAAGCCGCTAAGGTGCCAATAATCGTTGCGATCAACAAGTGTGATCTTCCTGAAGCGAATCCGGATAGGGTGATGCAGCAGCTTTCAGAATATAATCTCATTCCCGAGGAATGGGGTGGTGAGACGCAATTCGTGAAGATATCCGCTAAGAAAAGGGAAGGGATTGACGATCTTCTTGATTCCATAATAGTGCAGGCGGAGATGCTTGATTTGAAGGCCGATCCGACGATTAGGGCTACGGGAACCATCCTTGAGGCTAAGATCGATCAGGGTCGCGGTGTCGTTGCGACGGTGCTTGTCAAGGAGGGAACTCTTAACAAGGGCGATAATTTTGTAGTTGGAATCTATCAGGGCCATGTTAAGACGATGACGAATGACAAGGGCGAGAAGGTTGCTCAGGCGTTTCCTTCGGATCCGGTTGAGATTACGGGGCTGAGTGATGTGCCTAAGGCCGGTGATCCGTTTCAGGTTACTGAGGACGAGCATACCGCCAAGGTCATATCGGTCAAGCGTCAGGAGCTTGAAAGGCTTGGTCAGCTGAATTCGTTCAAGAGGGTGTCGCTTGATAATGTATATGATACGATCAGCAAGGGAGACATACCCGAGTTCAACATCATTATAAAAGGTGATGTGCAGGGTTCTGTCGAGGCGATTTCAGCTGCGATTCAGAAATTGGAGACTCCGCTTATAAAGCCGGTCATATTGAGATCGCAGGCTGGTGCCATAATAGAGGATGATATAAATCTTGCTTCGTCGGTTGAAGGCGGCGCGCTGATAATAGCATTCAATGTCAGGCCTACTCCTAGGGCGCAAGCGAAGGCTGAGGCTGAGAAGATCGAAATTAAGAAGTATGCGGTCATTTATGATATTATTGATGATATCAAGAGCGCTATGGAAGGCAAGTTGTCTCCGGTAAAGAAGGAGATGGATATCGGAAAACTTGAAGTCAGACAGATATTCAAGGTTCCCAAGGTGGGGATTGTCGCTGGTTGCATGGTAGTTTCCGGGAAGATAACGAGGAAAAGCTATGTGAGGGTGATTCGCGACAACATACAGATTTCCCAGAATCCGGTCAAGCTTACTTCGTTGAAGCGCTTTAAGGATGACGTCAAGGATGTTCTTGAGGGCTTCGAATGCGGTGCGGGCCTTGAGAACTTCCAGGATCTTCAGGTTGGTGATATACTCGAGGCAGTTGAGGTTGTTGAAGTTGCGCAGAGCCTTGATTTTTCGGATGGTGCGGTGATCTGATTCTTATGAGATTTGTTTTGGCAACTTCCAACAAGCATAAGATTGACGAGTTCAGAGCGCTTCTGTCGCCGCACGATCTTTATGTCGTAGGCAATCTTGATGCGGAAGAGAGCAAGGATACGTATGAGGGCAATTCCCTCATAAAGCTCGATGCGTTGGTGGATCATATGTTCGTAGAACGTGATGGCGTCGTTTCGGATGAGGTCTGTTTTGCTGATGATTCCGGCATAGAAATCGAGGCGTTTGATGGGAAGCCGGGAGTGTTTTCATCTCGTTTCATGCCTGGGGTCGCTCAGGATGAGAGAAACAGGATAATCGTAAGGAAGGTTGCCGAGACGGGAAGAAACGGGGCGGTGTTCGTGTCGTGCATTTCGTTTTTCGCAGGAGGGAAGGAGATCAAGCGCCAGGTGATTTCCCGCTGTGAGGGGACCATTCTTTCGGATGAGGGCGCGATTGTCCGCACGGAACGTGATTTCGGATACGATCCGATTTTTATTCCAAAGGGTTTTGACAGGCCGTTTAATGTTCTTTCCAAAGATGTGAAGAACAGCATTTCGCACAGGGCGCTCGCTGTCAAGGGCATGCTTGCCGCGCTTTCGGATATGCATTTGATATGATGTCGCTTAAAAGCGTCAGCAGGAGGAGTTGAGCGATGAGGATTTTGATTGCTTCGGATATTCACGGATCGGCGTTTTGGACTGAGAAGCTTTTGGAGAGAGCGGAAGCGGAGAATCCGGATGTCATGCTGCTGCTCGGGGATCTGCTGTATCACGGTCCTCGAAATGCCTTGCCAAAGGAATATGATCCCGCCAGAACTGCTGAACTTCTCAATAAGTCCAAGAACAGGATATTATGCGTGAAGGGCAATTGCGATAGTGAAGTGGATCAGTGCGTGCTTGATTTTCCGATTATGGCGGAATATGCGGCGATGTATGTCAATGGCCATAGGCTGTATGCCACGCATGGAGATAAGTTCAATAAGGAGAATCCACCGCTTCTGACGCAGGGTGATGTGCTTTTGAACGGGCATTTTCATGTGCCTGAGATCTCGCTTTTCAATACGGGAAAGAACATATGCATTAATCCGGGCTCTGTTTCAATCCCCAAAGGCGGCAGCGCCCATAGCTTTGCATTGATTGAGGATAATGTGGTTTCCATAATGTCGCTCGAGAATAGCGGTGTGATTGCCTCGAATGACAAATGGCTCGTCTGATCAGCGGTTGAAGAAATCGCTTGCGCTTAGAAGATATCCCGGCACTACGACAATGGCAAAGAACAGCAGGCTTATTGCAGTGAATTTCTTGAAGAATTCCTTTCCCCCGTTCGGATATTCCGCTACATATAGCCTGTAATTTATCACTGAAGCGAGCGATCCGATTATTGATACCAATCCGGCGCTATCCAACCCGTATATCAATCTTGCGATGTTTTTCGAGAACGGATGCAGTATTATCGCCGCTGGCACGTTTGATACTATTTGACTCAAGCCTATTGACCACCAGTATTCGTTTCCGCTTACGGTTCTGCCAAGGAAATCCGCTAGGGTTTTGTTGGCGGCTATCGAAGATGAGAAAACGAAAAAGCATAGGAACGTGGCCAGAAGCGTCCAATCGATTTCGATAATGGTTCTCATATTCATTATCAGGATTGAGATGATGATGAATGCTAGAACATAATGCCAATATTTCGTTCTGCTGACTATTGAGAGTATCACTGCAGCCATGAGGATGACATATACTGTTTGACGCCAGCTCCAATGCGAATTGCCCTTGATATCGCTTGTGATTGCCTTGTCGGAGGCTTTTCCGGGTATTTTGCGTTTGATAACGAGTATGAATATGGCAAGCAGAATTCCCGATAGTATGCAAAGAGGAGACATTCCAATCATGAAATCGATGGCGCTTATATCGCTTTTTCCGAATATGAAAAGGTTCTGCGGACTTCCGAACGGAGAGAGCAGGGACCCTCGGATCGCAGCGATGTTCTCCAGCGTTATAGTCGGAACTATGAGGCTTTCGTCGCCGGATGAGCGGAATATCGATATAGTGAGGGGAACGAATATCAGAAGCGATACGTCGTTCGTGACGAGCATTGAGATGAAGAACACGCCGAATACCACGAAGAACATTACGGCGGAGGTTGACTTCAGTTTTCCGCAAGACCGGATGATGGGATCGAATACCTTCTCTTTCTTGAATCCTTGCAGAACGCAAAGCATCATCATCAGTGATGCGAGGGTTCTCCAGTCTATGTTCTGCAGCGTCTTTTCGGAAGGCGGGGTTATTGCAAACGATACGAGGGCTGCGGTGAGCGATAATGCGAGCATCAGGTTCTTTTTTAAATAGGCTATTGCTGTTTTCATGATATGATGTGTGGAGCGGAGAAAACCGCATATGTGATTTTACAAAAAAAACGAATAATTCGCAATCGCTTCCATGACATGTTCATTTGCAAATAGTTTGGCGTTGTAATAAAATTACAACACTATGGCACTCAGAAAAAAACTTATGGCGGTTTTCATTTTTGCCGCAATCGTTTTGCTTGCGCTCGTATCTTGTGAAAGGGATTATGATGCGGATGTTCTTTATGAGATAGGAAGGAAGCATTATGCAGGCATAGGCGTCGAACAGGATTATGACAAGGCTCTTGAGATGTATCTCAAATCGGCCAAGAAGGGCTATGCTCTTGCTATGAATGACATTTCGCATATGTACTACGACGGAGTAGGCGTTGAGAGAGATCATGCCGAGGCTCTGCATTGGGCCAGACAGGCTGCTCAAGCTGGAATTCCGGAGGCCATGAACATGGCTGCGGAAATGCTATACGATGGGGATGGCGTGGCAAGGAACCGGCCTGAGGCGTTCAAATGGTTTTTGGCTGCCGCCAATGCCGGAGTACCATCTGCGATGAGCAGGGTCGCTTTGATGTACCAGCGCGGCGAAGGGGTCGGAAAGGATCATTCGAAAGCAATGGAGTGGTTTGAGAAGGCTGCTGCTTTGGAGGTCCCTGAGGCGATGGGCGTCATAGGCAATGCGTATCTCAATGGCGAAGTGGTTTCCCAGGATACCTCAAAGGCCGTTTCATGGTTCAGAAAAGGCGCTGAGGGCGGTGATCCGGAATCAATGCGTGCGCTCGGAGAGATGTACAGACTCGGCCAGGGCGTCAAGCAGGATTATGCTGAGGCGATGGTTTGGCTGCGCAGGGCTGCGGATGCCGGACTTTCCGAAGCCATGTTCGATATTGCGGAGATGTATTATTATGGCGAAGGAGCGCCTAAGGATTGCGAAAAGGCGTATGATTGGTTTTTCATGTCAGCTGATAAGTGGAATCCGAAAGCCATGTATGTGGTCGGCAGCATGCTGGAAAAAGGCGAGGGTGTGAATCAGGATTATGTTGCGGCTTTGGACTGGTATCGCAAGGCAGCTGCTGAGGGCATATCCGATGCCATGAAGAGAATCGGTCTCATGTATTACAATGGCAAGGGCGTTGAAAAGGATTATTCCGAGGCTCTTGTCTGGTTCCGCAAGATAGCTCAGTCTGGTGATGTGGTGGCTATGAATGATATCGGAAGGATGTTTGAGAACGGAGAGGGTGTTAGCAAAAATTATTCCGAGGCGTATGATTGGTATCTTAGGGCGGCTGGAAAAGATGACACCACCGGAATGATAAACATCGGAAAACTGTATGAGTTCGGTCATGGCGTTCCGAAGGATTGCAGCACAGCATACGAATGGTTTGTGAAGGCTGCGGATCTTGGCGATCCGGCGGCTATGAATCAGATCGGATATATGTTTGAGAATGATGAAGGCATTTGGCGTGATTGTGATAAGGCGCTTGCATGGTATAAGCGGGCTGCTGTAGCCGGAAGCGTTGATGCTATGAATAACATAGCGCATATGTTCAAGGATGGAATTGGTTTCATGAAGGACTATTCCGAAGCGCTTGTTTGGTATGGCAATGCTTCCGAAGCCGGAGATTCGAATGCGACATATCGTATCGGAAGGATATACTATGATGGCGATGGCGTTCCTAAAGATTATTCTCAGGCGCTTTCGTGGTATATGAAGGCTGTTGATATGAAGGGCGAGGGAGCCGCCGAAGCGATGAATGCGCTTGGTTGGATGTTTGAGTTCGGCGAAGGCGTTGATTTGGATTTGCAGAATGCGTTGGAGTGGTATGGCAAAGCCGCTGATGCTGGAAATTCTTCCGCTATGAACAACATAGGCAGGTTGCATTTCGAGGGCAAGGGACTGTCACAGGACTATGCTAAGGCCATGGAGTGGTTCGAAAAGGCTGCCGGCTTGGAGAATGCCGCTGCAATGTTCAATATTGGAATGTTGTATGGGTCTGGCATGGGTGTTGCGAAGGATTACAGCAAGGCCATGGAGTGGTTCGACAAGGCCGCTAAGCTTGGCGATGCTGATGCAATGCGCGAGATTGGATCGATGTACCGCTTTGGATACGGAGTTGAAAAGGATTACGATGCCGCTATGAATTGGTATCAGATGTCCGCAGGATTGGACAATGCGAAGGCAATGGGTCAGATAGGCAGGTTGTATTATGAAGGCAAGGGAGTGCCTCGTGATATAAGCATGGCCATGACTTGGCTTATCAAAGCATCGGATGCAGGCGATGAGTCTTCCACGAACGCCATAGGGATGATGTATTGCTCCGGAACTGGATTCCATCGTGATTACTATTCCGCCATTTCATGCTTCAGGAAGGCTGCCGCAGCTGGAGATACGAACGCCATGAATAATCTGGGGTATATGTATTATAACGGTTTCGGTGTGGATGATGATTGCAATGAGGCTGCATTGTGGTTTGAGAAGTCTGCTAGTATGGGCAACGCTTACGCAATGCATAATATGGCTGTCATGCATGTTCAGGGTTGGATTGTCGATGATGCGCGCAAAGCTGACGAATGGCATGCTAAGGCGTCCGAGTACGGATTCGCCGACAGGAATTCCGGAATCGTGTCGGCATTCTGATTTGATTGCAGTTTTCGTTTTGACCGGATGATTAGCATATGAGGAGGGCTTGGATTGTCTTGATTTCGCTTCTGGCGATTGTGACCGTTGCATGCAGGAAAAACAGGAATGCATCGCTAGGCTATTTTGAAGCGGTGCTTGTTTGTCCTGAATGGTGTGATTTTATGGTCTTTTCAGTCGGTGGAGTTACGGATGACGATGTTTTCATAGCATACGATTCTCAAGGCGATCCGATTCCTCGTGATGCGAAGCCCGGCGAATATGTTTTCATTCCATCGTGTGGAAAGTTTGCGATCAGGCATTCCAATGCCAAAACCGATTCGGTCAGCAGGCATGAGGACGGATCCGCTTCAACCGGAAAATCACAAATAGTCATAATGGTTAAGGCTGCCAAGCCCAAGAATCCGGACGATTCGGTTTTTTCCTATTCTTGCGCGAGCGATGGAAATTCATCTGAAAAGCGTGTTGTATCGCATAGCGTGTGCAAGGACGGAGATGTTGTGATTTCCTTGTCATCTGAGAATGGCAGGCATGTTATTGAGCCTAGCCGCAAGAACGGCAGCTGGTATTCGGCGTCTGGCGTGGAAGCCCTGTATGATGTCGGAAACGCTTATTTCTTCGGCGAAAACGTTAGGAAAGATGTGATTGAGTCGGTGAAGTGGTTTGTTCTGGCAGCGGAATACGGTCATGTTGGATCCATGATGGATTTGGCTGGAATGTATTATAAGGGTGAGGCTGTTGCTCAGGATTATGCTAAGGCGGCTAAATGGTACGAGAGGGCGGCGAACGCCGGTAATGTCGATGCGATGTATAACCTCGGAAGCATGCATGTTGACGGGAATGGCGTTGCCAAGGATTATGACAAGGCATCTGAATGGTGGGAAAGAGCCGCCGAGCATGGCAATGTCAAGGCAATGTACAATCTGGGGAGCATGTATTATTACGGCATAGGAACCGCGCAGAATCTCATAAAGGCCGGCGAATGGTATCAGAGGGCCGCGGCTTTAGGCGATGAGAATGCCAAATACAGGCTTGATGAGATTCTCGGCCGCTGATTTATCGGGATTCGGATTTGACTGAGTATCTGCTTGCATTTATAGAGGGCTTGCTTTCTTTCATATCGCCATGCATGCTTCCGCTTTTGCCGGTTTACGTTTCGTATTTTGCTGCGAATTCCGATGCTGCGGACTTTTGCGATAATGCTGAAGGAGGCGATGACGCCGGTTGTGGCTCGGTTGGAGCCAAGTCGGGAAGTCTTGTATTGTTTTTAAGGACATTGGCTTTTGTTTTTGGATTTTCCGCTGTTTTTTGCTTGCTTGGCGTGCTGGCTGGCACTCTTGGAAGAGTTTTGGCCCGATACTCCGTAGTGGTAAGTGTGATTTGCGGAACTTTGGTTGTTCTATTCGGACTGTCATATCTTGGAGTTTTCAATTTGCCGCTGAAGGGACGCAATGCGGGTCGAAGAGTGCGATCATTGACGTCCGCGTTCGCATTTGGCTGCATCTATGCTTCTAGCGTTTCACCCTGTGTAGGTGTTTTTCTGGGGTCGGCCTTGGCGTTGGCATCCGCATCGGCTACGGTATTTAAAGGGTTTTTGCTGCTATTGTCGTATTCGTTGGGATTAGGCGTGCCGTTTATCGTCTCCGCGCTGGCATTGGATAGGCTTAAAGGTTTTTTCGGTTTGATCAAAAGGCATTACAGGACAATTGATATCATTTGCGGCTCGCTTTTGGTTTTCATGGGCATTCTCATGATGTTCGGATTCGGGACCTTGTCATGGAATGGAAACGTGCTGAAGATTAAAAGACTTATCGGGCTTCAGGATTCGGTTCGCAATGAAGGGTCTGGTCGTGATGCAGGTGATTCAAGGACTGCATCTGGAAAAAGAAGAAGCAATTTGCTTGAAATAAGGAGGACAAGCATGAATGAGATAAAACTTACAAGCGGGAATTTCACCGATGAGGTGATCAATTCCCAAATACCTGTTTTGGTGGATTTTTGGGCGGAATGGTGCGGACCATGTCGCATGCTTTCACCTGTCATTGCTGATATTGCGGATGATTATCACGGAAAAATAAAAGTCGGAAAGGTGAATGTTGATGAGCAGCCGGATCTGGCTTCGAAATACGGCGTGTCTGCGATTCCCGCGGTTTTTGTATTCAAAAACGGTGAAGTTGTCAAGTCGTTTGCCGGTTTCAGGCAGAAGGACTATGTTTTGAGCTTCATTGATGAATATGTGAAATGAGTCGGATGTGAATAGCTGCTTTTAATAGTTTGGTTTTAAGGGTGCTTTTGAAAGACCATCGCTTGGAGATGCTGTGATCTTCGAGACCGAGAAACGCTGAAGGATAATTTGTGAACTTGTGTCGTGGGTTTTTTTTAGAAGCGCTCTTTAAAATAAAAAAACGCGTCCAGAGGGACTCGAACCCCCGACCCGGTGGTTAACAGCCACCTGCTCTACCGGCTGAGCTATAGACGCATTTGCCAATCGACGACTGACTTAATAAATGATAGTCTTTTTTCTGAATTTGTCAAATTGTTTCGTTTTGCGATTGGTTTTGAAAAAAACGCATTAGTATCATATAATGGCTATGATTGAGGTGTTGGCATGAAGAAATGGATTAACGAATCTGATGAGCCGATGCTTTCCCTGAGGATTCTTAAGGTGATGAAGCATAGGCGAAGAAGCGCTATTGACGATAAGAAGGTCGGAGAGTTCTATTCGATAAAATCCAAGGATTGGGCGGTTGTCGTGCCGGTGACGATCAAGGATGGCAAGCGGTTCATGACTTTGGTTCGCCAATACAGGCATGGTTCGGATCAGATAAGCGTTGAATTTCCTTGCGGAAACATAGAGTCCGGCGAGAGTCCTGCGGATGGAGCGGAAAGGGAGCTCAAGGAAGAATCCGGAATGACATGCGATAGGCTTATCAAGATAGGAAGCTTGAGTCCCAATCCCGCGATAATGGAGAATACGGTGCATTTCTTCGTTGCGGAGAACGCTCAAAGGCAGTTCAGCCAGAGTCTCGATGAGCATGAGGAGATTGAGATTCTGGAAATGGACGAGAAAAAGGTCATAACCGAATACATGGGGGTTGACAAGGAAGCGAAAAACGCAATGATGATGACATGTCTCATGTATTATGTCCGATATTTGAAGAAAGAGCATGGCATTGATTATTTTGAGGCATGAGCAGGAGTAGGGAATGCTGTCGAAAGCATTGAATCGTATTGCAGGTTTTTTATTGGGGGGTTGCACGGTTCTTCTGACTGCATGCTATGCGCCGCCGAGCATGTATGCGCCGTCGCCTTACGAGCCTCTGCCGGATCTTAAAAGATCCATAAGCGGTCATGTGAAGGATTCGTCAGGCAATGCGATCGGTGGCGCTGCGATAGAAGCGTCCCATTCTTTGGCGGGTGGTAACGGCGCGACAGAAAGCGTGTGCCGACATTATGCGGTTTCCGGAAAGGAAGGCTTCTATTATGTTGAACTTGAATGCATGTCTGCAAAAGATGAGCTTGAGGATGATCATAAAGTGACTGTAAAAGCTGCTAAGGCCGGTTTTGATGACAAGGTCGCTGAAGCGCTGTTCACTAAGGCCGGTCAGGAGGATCATCTGGATTTGGATATTGGGATGTCGCCAAAAGCGGATTCCGATTTTCGTGAGGCCGGTTCCGGTTCCGATTGAATCGCATGATAGCAGGAATTGTTGAAAGCCTTAGAAGGCGTCTGTTTGATATTTACAGGAAAACAGAAACAAAGACGCATCCTTTAAGATCGGTTCTATGGGAATGTACTCTGCGATGCAACTTGAATTGCGGGCATTGCGGCAGCGACTGCAAATCCTCGAGTGAGACGCCTGATGCTGATGCTTTGCTCTTTTTTTCGGCCTTGGATGATATCGCAAGGCATTTTGATCCCGCGTCCGTAATGATTGGAATAACAGGTGGCGAGCCGCTTATGCGAAGCGATTTGTCGAGCATTATTTCTGAAATACGCTCACGTGGCTTTCCGGCTGGAATGGTGTCGAACGGATTTGCCTTGTCGCCTGCGAAATTCGTAGAGCTTGTGAACTCCGGTCTTAATTCGCTCACTATCAGCATGGATGGGCTTGAAGGGGAGCACAATGCTTTGAGAAATCATCCCAAATCATTTGATAATGCGATGGTGGCGATAAGGAATGCTGCGAAATTCGTATCACAGTCCCAAGGGAGGACTCCATTCGATTTTGATGTTGTGACCTGCGTGAATCCTGATAATTTCGGATCGTTGCCCGAAATCAAGCGGATGCTGTGCGAGGCGGGTGTCAGGAATTGGAGATTGTTCTCGGTGTTTCCTTCCGGAAGAGCGGGGAGCGGCAAATACGAGCTTTCCCGAGACGAATATCGTGGCATGCTGGATTTCATTTCCGATGCTAGATCATCAGGGGATATGAATGTAAGCTATTCCTGCGAAGGGTGGCTTGGCGATTATGAGATGAAGGCGCGCGGCTCATATTATTTTTGCAGGGCTGGAATAACGAATGCCGGGATATTTGCCGATGGAAGCGTTGGAGGGTGCATAAGCGCGCGTTCGAATGATTTCATCATCGGGAATTTGCATGATAAGCCCTTTATGAGGATCTGGAATGAGGATTTCGGCATATTCAGAGATAGAAGCTGGACCAAACGCGGAATGTGCGCCGAATGCGGGGAGTACAGGCATTGCGCGGGAAATGGCATTCATTTGTATTCCTCGTTGCGTTGCGGCCCGTCAAGATGTTCGCTTCCCGGGAAATTCGGCGTGTGCGATAGCGGCGCCGGCTCGCATTGAGATTTGTTTGGGTTGCATATGGATGAGAAGCGGCATATGGATGCGCCGAAATCGGATTTGCTTTTTGCTCCGAGCTTCAAAGCGTTTGCCTTGAGATCCGGAAAATTATCGCAGGTGGCTTCATCTGAGGTGTTTGCTCGTCCGTCATGCGCAAGCGTAGGCGTTTTTGATGGTGTTCATAAGGGTCATAGGAAAGTCATCTCCGCTCTTTTATCGGAGAGTGGAAAGCGCAATGCGGTATCATGCGTGATCACATTCAGCAGGAATCCGAAGGATTCCTTCAATCTTCAAAATCAATTTGAGCTTATGGGCGTCGAAGAGAAGACGGAAGCCGTTTTGTCTCTTGGAGCGGATTACGTTCTGGTTTTGGATTTCAATGACAGGATAAAATCCATGAGCGGTCGGGATTTTATTTCATGGCTTTTCGCTCGCGGCGTCGAGTGCCTTGTAGCTGGCATGGATTTCAAATGCGGCAATCCATCGGATTATATGGCGGTGGATGATATCGCTAGGGAATTTCCTGGAAAAATTGTCATTGTGGATGATGTCATGTGCGACAATCGCAAAATATCAAGCACTTTTCTTCGGAACATGATTCGCAGCAAGGGCGGACTTTCGCAAGAGGATAGGATGAAGTATTTGACATAACGGCGGCTTCACGGATAAGAAGCGCGGCTGGGCTCGGACCCTGGGGTTTTTGGAAGCGTCCTTTAATGTTTTGCGATAAAGGTGTATAATTGAAACCATAATGAAGAAGAGAGTGTTGCTTTTTGTCAATCCGTATAAGCAGAATGCGGAATCCTTTACGGACAGCATAATTTCGTTTTTGAGGAAAGAGGATGCGGATTGCGTGGTTGAGAAATTCTCAAGTTACGACAAGACCGGAATACTCAAGCAGAAATTTGATTTCATAATAACCTTAGGTGGGGATGGGACGTTATTGAAGGCAATACACGAGTTCCATTCGCTGTGCATACCTTTTTTTGCCATAAACAATGGCACATTGGGTTTTATAACGCCATATACGAAAGCCGATTGGAAGGATGGGCTTAAAAAGACTCTGGAAGGGTCGTTTGCCTGCTCCAAGAGGATTTTGCTCAGGATACGCCACTTGAAGAAGACTAAAGTCCTGAAAGAGGATATCTGCGTGAACGAGGTGTATCTCCATAGGCCGCAGTTCCGTTCTGTGATAAGGATCAAAGCAAGCGTTAATGATGAGGTGTTCGCAGGCCCACTGTGCGCCGATGGGGTCATTGTAGCTACGCCTACGGGCAGCACGGCGTATTCCATGGCTGCCGGAGCGAGCATACTCTCTAATGACATGAAGGCTTTTCTTTTTATGCCGAATAATCCGTTCATGAGCATGGATAGGGGGCTTGTGTTCACGGAAAAGGCGAAATTGCGGCTGACATTGATGGAGAATGAGAAGTCGAACGAGGGCATAATAGATTGCGATGGCGTATTTTTTTCGGAATTCAAATCGGATGAGAAGCTCGATATCAGCATATACGAGAAGACGGTTCGCATTATAAGGAATCCGGCTTTAAGCGAATTTGAAAGAATAGGAAACAAGCTGGAATGGCTTAAAAAATGATTTTTCCGTATGGATAGGTATGAGGTTTCCGGCATGAGTTGCGCCGCTTGCCAGGCGCGGGTGGAAAAGGCGGTTTCACAGGTGGCTGGCGTTGACAGCTGCGCTGTGAGCCTTCTGACAAATTCAATGAATGTGAAAGGCAGCGCATCGCCTTCGGATGTGGTGCGGGCCGTCGTGAAGGCCGGGTATTCGGCCCGACTGCTTTCATCAGATGGCGTTGACGGGTTATCAGGTGGCGCATATTCGGATGGCAAGGCTGACGGGAACGCCAAGGCGCATGAAGCATATCCGGATGATGGCCGTTCTGAAATTGCGATGTTGAAAAGGCGTTTGGTTTTTTCGGTGGCTTTTCTTGCATTGCTCATGTATGTGACAATGGGCCATAACATGCTTGGCTGGCCGATTCCGTCGTTTTTCATTGGCAATCATATGGGTCTGGTTTTGGTTCAGGCGCTTCTTTCCGCATTTGTCATGATAGTTAATCGCAGGTTTTTTTCGGCGGGTCTGAAGTCAGTGATGATGCGCTCTCCGAATATGGATGCGCTGGTCGCATTGGGTTCCGGGGTCTCATTCGCATGGAGCATATCGGTTGCTTTCAGGATGTCTGCGATGCTTTCCGGCGGATTGGGCGATGCGGCGATTTTGGAATTATATCATAATGAGCTCTATTTCGAATCCGCTGCGATGATTCCGGCGTTGATAACCGTGGGCAAGCTTTTGGAGGCGATATCCAAAGGCAGGACAACGGATGCTTTGAAAAGCCTTTCGAAACTGCAGCCTGATAAGGCCAGAGCGCTTCGTTTGGGCGCTGACGGAAAAGAGCATGAGGTTGAAATTGATTGCCGGGAACTTGCGGTCGGAGAGGTTTTCATTGTCAGACCGGGTGACAGGATACCTGCGGATGGAGTCGTTCTGGAGGGGTTCGGCGCAGCGGATGAATCGTCTCTTACCGGTGAATCGATGCCTGTTGACAAGGAGATTGGAAGCAAGGTTAGCGCAGCGACTTTGAATTTGTCTGGATGTTTGAAATGCAAGGCAATCAAGGTCGGGGGTGATACGTCCATGAGCCGCATAATCCGTATGGTGAGCGATGCATCGGCGACGAAGGCTCCGATAGCGCGGATTGCAGATAGGGTTTCGTCGTTTTTCGTTCCGGCAGTCATGCTGCTTTCGCTGGCGGTGCTTGTCGGTTGGATTATTGCCGGGGCGCCGGCGGCGTATGCCGTCTCGAGGGGTATTTGCGTTTTGGTGATCTCATGTCCGTGCGCTTTGGGGCTTGCCACACCGGTTGCGATAATGGTTGGAAATGGTGTTGGTGCGAAAAACGGTATCCTGATAAAGACAGCTGAGGCTCTTGAGAACATCGGAAAGATAAGGACTGCGATGATTGATAAGACCGGCACGATAACCGAAGGCGCTTTGAGGGTCTCTGATACAATGGCAGCTCCAGGCATCAGTGAAATGGAAATGATGGAAGTCGCTTGCGCATTGGAGAGCAAATCGTCTCACCCTATCGCCAAAGCGGTTGTCAGGGCATGTGAAAGCAGGGGGATTCCTTCGCCTTGCGAAGTTGCGGATTACAGGGAAGTCGCCGGAAGCGGAGTAGAAGGGACGTTTTCCGGGCAGAGGGTTTTCGCAGGGAACGCAAAGCGCATATTGTCATCCGCCGGATTTTCCGATTTCGAGGTTTTTGATGGGTTCAGGAAAAAAGCCGATGTGTTGTCGGAATCCGGCAGGACGCTGCTGTATTTCGCCAAAGATGGAAAACTTATGGGTTTCATGGGGCTTGTTGATTCCATTAAGGAAACATCGGGAAGCGCAATTGATGGGTTTGCAAGGCTCGGTGTGAGAACGGTCATGCTTACAGGGGACAATCGCAAAGTTGCGGAATACATCGGGAAGCAGGCTGGTGTGGATGATATTGTGGCGGAAGTCTTTCCGGACGAGAAAGCGCAAGCTGTTCTTGAGCGCAAAAATTCCGGTCTTGTGGCGATGATAGGTGATGGCATAAACGATGCGCCGGCTCTTGTTAGCGCTGATGTTGGGATCGCATTGGGCGCTGGTACAGACATAGCCATGGATAGCGCGGATATCATTCTTGTGGGCAATGACCTTGCGGATGCTCTTGCATGCGTGAAATTGGGACGTGCGGTCATACGCAATATAAGGGAGAACCTGTTTTGGGCGTTTTTCTACAACCTCATTTGCATACCGCTTGCGGCGGGGATGTTTGGGTTGGGGATGAATCCGATGATTGGTGCCGCCGCAATGAGCCTTTCCAGTGTAACGGTTTGTCTTAATGCGTTGAGATTGAACAGATTAAGGATAAAGTCCTCTGCTGAAAAAGCAAGGAATTCGATGTCGCAAAAACATGATAGCAATTCGAACGGCGAAACTGGAGCGACTAGAGGTAATGGGAGGAAATCCGTTATGATGAAAAAGATAAATGTTGGCGGCATGATGTGTCAGCACTGTGAGAAAAACATTCAGCAAGCGCTTGAAAATCTGGACTTTGTTGAAAAGGCGATCGCCAGTCATGAGAACGGAACGGTCGAATTGGAAATCAGTGGCGAGTTCGATTTGGATAAGGTCAAATCGGTGGTAGCTGAAAAAGGTTATGAATTCAAGGGATTGGCCTGACTGTGTGGTTTTGGGCAAGTATTGGGGCGACGCCGGAAAAGCATTGATAGTATCTTCATGATATGCTTATGAGGTTTTTTCAAAACGCATTTTAAAATGATGCGAAGACTATTTTGAACCAAAGCAATTCTTCGAGAAAACCGCGAATACTGACTGTATGTATTAGTGTTTTTTTTTCTAGTCGAGAAAAAACATTCTTCGAAGAATCCGTCGGATTTATGCTATGGTTCAAAAGAGCGAGCAGCATGAAGAAAAAGGGTTTTGAAAAAAAACTTCTTATAATTGAGGCAATGTTTTTTTGTTGCAGAATAAGGCTGTTTTATGAAGGATAATAATTTGCTTGAAATCAATCGTTCGCTTTTGGAAGTTCTTTTGAAGGATAACTCCACAGGGAGAAATATCCTTTGGGCAACTGACGATTATTTGAAATTTGGTTCTGCCTGCTCATCCGATAAGGAAATTAAAATCAATCAGGTTCTCTTGCGAAAGGGTGGAATCATAAAGCCCAGAATCGAAAAAACAGCAGCTGAACAACGGCGTAGGGTTCGTCAGAAGGCGGAGGTGTTTACTCCGAGCTGGGTTTGCAATATGCAAAACAACAGAGTGGACGAAGAATGGTTCGGGCGGAAATGCATGTTCAATATTGAGGAAGAGAACAGATGGAAGACGATTGCGGACAAGATTAGCTTTCCTGCGTCCGGAAACAAGACCTGGCAGGATTATGTTCTTTCCGAGCGGTTGGAAATCAGTTGTGGCGAAGCGCCGTATATTACGAGCCGATATGATGCTGTTACCGGTGAATGCATAGATGTTGCGAATAGAATAGGTCTTTTGGACAGAAAGCTGAGAGTTGTTAGCGAAAATACGGAAATCCGTGATGATTGGATAGAATGGGCCTGTCGTGCCGTTCAGAATGTTTATGGATTTGATTGGCAAGGGGATAATGTTTTTATTGCGAGGGAGAATCTGCTTTTTACGATTGCAGAATATTATGAGGTGAAATTCCGTGAGGAACTTGAATCCGGTGATTTGCTGAGATTCGCTAAAGTCATTTCATGGAATATCTGGCAAATGGACGGACTCAGATTTGTGATTCCGAACTCTTGTTGCGTGAAGGAAACTGTAGAAGCCGACTTGTTCGAAAGCAAGGTTGTCAGGAAGCCGTGCGAAGGATGCGCGAGCGGTGATAATAAAAAGCACAACGGAATTTATTGCATGATAAAGGATTGGAAAAGAAACAGGAAGATCAGATTTGCGGATATTGTGTCGGGGAGTGTGAGATAATGGCTTGTGTTTTCAATCAGGCATTCAGCCAAAAACTGATATATGTTTATCGGATAAATGATGTTGCCCATGAAGGAGTTCTGAAGGTTGGAGAGGCTTCGTGCGATGCAGGCATGGCGTATTTTTCATTTGAACCCAATTGCAAAGAGCTGAACGCTGCTGCCAAGGACAGGATTCGCCATCAGACGCAAACGGCCGGAGTGTCTTTTGATCTTTTGCATGCGGAATCGGCCGTTTGCATGCGGAATGGGAAGCTTATAGTCTTTCAGGATCACGAGGTTCATGATATTCTCGTTCGCTCTGGCATAAAAAGAAAGATTTTTGATACCAAGCATAAGGCAAATGAATGGTTCTACGCGGATCTTGAGACCATAAAGAAGGCCATATCGGCAGCAAAGGAAGGACGCATTTCTCTTGATGCTAGTGATATTACGGAGAACAGGAATCCAATAGTATTTCGCCCTGAACAAATTGAAGCAATAGAGCAGACAATAAAATTGTTTAAGAAAACCGGTGGCAGTCACCAAATGTTGTGGAATGCTAAAATGCGATTCGGAAAAACGGTCTCAGCATTGGAATTGGTAAAACGCATGGACTATGGCAGGACTCTTATTCTGACGCACAGGCCGGTTGTTGATGGCGGATGGTTTGAGGACTACGGCAAAATATTCTATGACCGTCCGGATTTTCATTATTGTTCCAAACGGATTGGCGGTGATATGGCGGATGAAGAGCTCTTAGCCAATTCGTCTCATGATTCCGATGCAAATGGCACTGATAGCCGCCATATTATTTGTTTCGCTTCTATACAGGATATGCGAGGCTCTGAGCTTGTTGGGGGAAAATTTGTTAAGAACGAAAGAATATTTGATGTCGATTGGGATCTTATAATCATTGATGAGGCTCATGAAGGAACTCAAACGGCTTTAGGCAAAGCGGTTCTGGCGGCTTGCTTGAAAAAGAACACAAGGCTTTTGCATCTCTCCGGTACGCCGTTCAATCTCATGGATGATTTTAACGAAGAGGAGATCTACACATGGGATTATGTGATGGAACAGAAGGCAAAAGCGGAGTGGGATGCGATTCATCAGGGAGACCCGAATCCGTATGCCGTCCTGCCAAAACTGAATATTTATACCTACGATCTCGGAAAATTGTATCCGGAATATGCGGATGCGGACATAGCATTTAATTTCCGTGAGTTTTTCAGGGTTGATGGCGAAGGGAAATTCATTCATGAAATGAATATCAGGCAGTTTTTGGATTTGTTGACTAAAAAGGATGCTGATTCCAATTATCCGTATTCCAAAGAGGAATATAGGCAGAACTTTCGCCATTCGTTGTGGATGGTTCCGGGCGTGAAGGAGGCTAAGGCTTTAAGCAAGCTCTTGCAAGCTCATCCGATTTTCGGCCATTTTTCCATTGCGAATGTTGCCGGGGATGGCGATGAAGAAGAGGAAGAGAGGGGAGCTCTGGAAAAGGTTCGAAGGGCGATTGGAACGAAACCTGAAGAGACATATTCCATTACGCTTTCTTGCGGAAGGCTCACCACGGGAGTGAGTGTGGAGCCATGGACTGCTTGCTTCATGCTTGCAGGGAGCTTCAGCACATCCGCAAGCGCATATATGCAGACGATTTTTCGTGTACAGACTCCGGCTGTCATAGGCGGCAAGAGGAAGGATGAGTGCTTTGTATTCGATTTTGCGCCTGATCGGACTTTGAAGGTGATTGCGGAGACTGCGAAGATCAGCAGCAAGGCTGGCAAGACGACACAGACTGATCGGGAGATACTGGGCGAGTTTTTGAATTTTTGTCCGGTCATCGGCTTCGATGGCAGCCGTATGAAAGCTTATGATACGGAAAAAATGCTGGGACAGCTTAAAAGGGTCTATGTGGAGCGCGTTGTAAGGAACGGATTCGAGGACAATTATCTTTATAGTGATGAGCTTTTTCATATGGATAAGACCGCTCTTGAGGAATTTGCTGATCTCAAAAGGATAATCGGCTCTACAAAGGCTCAAGGCAAGATGGGCGATATCAATGTGAATGCGCAAGGGCTGACGGATGAGCAATACGAATTGCTGCAGGATCGGTCGTTGGGAATCAGGGAAAAGCCTGCAAAGGAATTGACGCCGGAGCAGAAGGAGGCTTTGGCTCGTGAAGAAGAAATAAATAAAAACCGCGAGTCGGCCATATCTATTTTAAGGGGTATCTCGGTCAGAATGCCGTTGGCGATGTATGCTTTGGACTTGCAATTGAACCTGGATGGGACGGAAGATGCGATTACAATTGACAACCTCACTGATTTGATTGACGATCCTTCTTGGGAAGAGTTCATGCCTAAGGGCGTCACAAAGGAGATTTTCAGGAAATTCAAGAAATATTACGACCCTGATGTCTTTCGGGAATCCGGAATGAAAATCAGGAGGATGGTTCGCGCTGCAGATAAGCTTTGCATTGAAGACAGGATTGAGCGCATAAGTTCTATTTTCGGAACATTCCGCAATCCGGATAAGGAAACCGTTTTGACTCCGTGGCGTGTTGTGAACATGCATCTTTCTCAAAGCCTTGGCGGGTGGCGCTTTTATGATAAGGGGTTCAACATCCAATTGGCTGCGCCGGAATTTGTTGATTTGGAAGGCATCACTGAGAATGTGTTCAAAAAAGATGCGCATATTCTTGAGCTGAATTCCAAGACCGGCTTGTATGCGTTGTATTGCACATACAGCATATATAGGACAAGGGCGAAATTTGAGCTTGGACCGAACCCTTCAAGAGAGGCGGAAGCTAATTTGTGGAGTCGTGTCCTTCGGGAAAACATTTTCCTTATTTGCAAAACCTCGATGGCCAAAAGGATTGCTCAGAGAACTTTGACGGGATTTGCCGATGTGAAGGTGAATGCTCACTATTTTGAGGATCTTATCGGCCAGCTCAAGAACAAGCCTGAAAATTTCATAAGCAAGGTTCGCAAGGCGAGTTATTGGAAAAAGGGTGGAGAAGAAGATATGAAATTTGATGCGATTGTAGGAAACCCTCCGTATCAGGAAGAGAGTGCGCAACGGTCAGGTTCTAAGAATGGACAGGCTCCCAGAACAAATATTTTTCATTTTTTCCAAATTGTTGCTGACAATATTTCTTCTGGTTACATTTCCTTGATATATCCGGGTGGGAGATGGATTCATCGAAGTGGAAAAGGTTTGTCTCAGTTTGGATTTGAACAGATAAATGACATAACCCTTCAGAGAATAGATTTCTATCCGAGATCACAGGATATCTTCAAACAGATTGATTTGGATGATGGCATATCCATGGTGTTTAAGAACAGAAACAAGAGAATAAAAGGATTCGACTATGTATATCATGATAACGGGAATGAAAAAGTTGTTCATATTGATAGTCCAAATAATGATTTGATTCCTTTGAATCCCAATGATGGAATTATCGTCAATAAGGTTTCTGATTTTGTGGTGAAATATCGTCTTAAATATTTGGCGGATAGAATTTTACCAAGAGGTTTGTTTGGAATTGAAAGCACATTTGTTGAGATGAATCCTACAAAGGTTAAATCATGCTCAAAGAGTCAAAGGATTGATCCGGAAAAACAGGTGAAATTGCTGGCTAATGATAAATCTGGTTCGGCTGGTAGGACACGCTGGTTTGTAGTTGATAAGGAATTGATACGGTCGGGCATCAGGTATATCGGTGAGTACCAAGTTGTTGTTTCAAGTGCGCATCCTGGAGGGCAATCGGGTAGAAGTAATCAGATTGAGATAGTTGATAACAATTCTGCTTTTGGACGATCTCGAATTGCATTGGGTTCTTTTAAAACAGAATTCGAGGCAAATAACTTCTTTAAATATATGAATACAGATCTTATTCGTTTTATGTTTTTAATGACTGATGAATCATTAACATCTCTTGGGAAGAAAGTTCCAGATATAATGGATTATTCGGATCAAAATAAGCTTGTTGATTTCTCCAGAGAGTTAAATGAGCAGTTAAATGATTTGATTGGTTTGTCATCGGATGAAATCGCTTTCATCGAGAGCAAAGTGAAGGGGATGTAAGAAAAAGAAGGGACATTTATCGGCTTTTTGTGATAATAATAAAGGTGTTTTTGAATTTGGCCTGTATGCATGCGTATGTAGAAGGGGGTAATTGATATGTTGGAAATCGTTAGAGGTTCTTTTGATCGCAATGAAATCGTCAAGGGCATGTTAGACAAATACTTTTCAAATAATGCTGAAAAATATGAAGGAATTCTATATTTGGGATATCCGATTATCGGTGAAGGCGTTAGTGTCGATGCCTTGTGGGTTTCTCCGACGCATAGCATTGTAGTTTTCGATTTGTATGAAGGGATTGGTTCTGATTATAAAAGCAGGGAAGAGAAAAGAGATTTTCTGTATAACGAGATAAATTCTTCTCTCATGACACATAAGGAGTTGATGTCAAGAAGGGAAAAACTGTATGAGATTTCTGTTTATACTTTCGCTCCCAGTTGCAATAGTATTGCTGATGATGCGGATGAGGTGATTGTTGATTTGAAATCGTTGGATTCCAAGTTGAATAAATCATGGAAAAACCCGGACAGATACAATATATTGCTTTCCGCTATTCAAGTCGCCACCAAAATACGGGAAGGCTCTGTTAGGGATATAAAGAATCCAAAGTCGAAGGGAGCCCTTTTGAAGGAGGTTGAAAATAGCATAGCTACATTGGATGTTTCTCAAAACAAGGCAGTTATAGAAACGTCTCCGGAAATCCAGCGCATACGGGGTCTGGCAGGATCCGGCAAAACCATCATACTTGCATTGAAAGCAGCTTATTTGCATTCGCAAAACCCTGATTCGATTATTGTCGTTACATTCAATACGCGATCCCTGAAGCATATGTTTCTTAGCTACATAAACCGTTTCGTATGGGAATATGCGAAACGCGAACCGGATTTTTCAAAAGTAAGGGTTCTGAATGCGTGGGGCGGACTGCAGGATCCGGGTTTGTATTCCGAAATTTGTGATAACTGCAACATTCCGTATATGAACCTCAAACAAGCAAAGGCGTACACGCTGGGCGATCCGTTTGAATATGTCTGCAAGGATGCCTTGAATAGAATCACCGGGAAAGAGAAGCCTTTGTATGACATCATACTTATTGACGAGGCTCAGGACTTGTCGGGTGCTTTCTTCAAATTGTGCAAAAAGGTGTTGAAAGATAATGGCCGCCTTGTGATTGCTTATGACGAGCTTCAGAATTTGACCACAGGTTCGCCTGTGAATATAAAGGAGACATTCGAAGATGTCGATTTTAAAAACAAGCCCAATGAACCCAAGAAGGATATCATACTTCCTGTTTGCTATAGGAATCCGCGAGAAGTGATTGTTACGGCGCATGCGATCGGTTTCGGGATTTATCGGGAGAGTGGCGGAAAAAGAGAGTTGGTGCAATTTTTTGATAATCCTGATTTGTGGGGTGATGTCGGGTATGAGGTTTTATCTGGCCGGTTGGAAGGCGGGGAGGAGGTCATATTGTCGCGGACAAAGGAATCCAGTCCGTTTTATGGAAAGTATGACCAAGAGGATATAATTGATTGTCATCGCTTTTCTGATGCGGATGAAGAGGCGGAATGGGTCTGCAGTCAGATTCATCAGAATATCCAAAATGATGAATTGAGAATGAGAGACATTCTTGTGATTATCATGGCAACGGAGCAGCAGGAGCAATATGCTGGAATATTTAGGGAGATTCTGCACACCAAATACCATTTTAATTCGCATATTGCTGGGGTTACAACATCTGCTGATAGCTTTTTTCAAGACGATTCGATAACGTTTTCCGGTATTTTTCGAGCAAAAGGAAATGAGGCGGCTATTGTGTATATTATTGGGGTTCAAAATTGCATAGCGAATAATGGGGCGATTCGTAAGCAGCGTAATAGGTTGTTTACGGCAATTACTCGTTCAAAGATGTGGGTGCGCATTACTGGAGTCGGGGATTCTGTTATGGAGTTGGAAAATGAAATCCAAAAAATAAAAGACAACAATTATTCTTTGAATTTTAGATATCCGACGGAAGAGGAGTTGAATCGGATTGATAAAATATATTCTGATTATGCGGATTTGCCCGAAAATAAAAAGATTAGGGAGATTTTACCGCTATTGAAAAATGGAACTATTGATTTGATGGATTTGTCTGATGATATGAGGCGGCGAGTTGCGGGAATTGGTGAATTTTAATTATGAGACCAGAACAAGTTAAGAGAGAATTGGATGATTGCCTTGGCTTCTTGCAGAGAGTTGGTTTTTCTGCGCAGGAAATGTGGTGCCATTTTGATGGTGATTCCTTGGTTTCAAGCCGGGATAGGTTGGGAATGCTTAAGTTCGATAATATCCGTGAATATATGTTTTTGCATAAGAGAATATGTGAAAGAAAGCAATTCACTATGTTGGCATTCGATAATACGATAATATGCATAGAGTTCAGATTCTATAATATGGAAATAGCTGAGAGCAGATATTTGGTTCTTCCAGATTTGACTATTTATTCGGGCGAATCAATGCCAGATGCGTTTGCAAATGAAGAAACTTCGCGTTATCTTGAAATGACAAACGATTATCAATTGAATTTTCCGATCAGAATAGACTTTATTAATAGTAGATTCAAGAACGAGCGTCAGAATCCGGTGGTGCCTGGCAGTCATTCTCCTAGTCATATGCATTTGTGATTTATTGAAGGGTGCAGGATACCTATATCGCGCCCCATTTCTCCGAAGGTCTTTTTTAAATTTGTAATTGAAAACTTCTATAGTCGTTTTTATGAGAAAAATGAAAAGAATCTGAAAGGTTTTTTGAAAATTGATCGAGAGAATTTGTTTGATGAGGAGATCAGCGTTCTGGACAAGGCAAAATTATACTTCGATATAAGTGTTTGATGAATTGTTTCTGACAATAAAGATCTGCGTTGAATGTGATCGGTAGGGAAATTTCATACTTTGCAAGGACTATGGCATTTCCGAGCCCGAGTGCATAGTCAATTCCAATGATATTATGATTGCATTCAAGATGCATCGTGTTTATGCGAATTCTGATTTGCCTAGTAATTTGCCTAGTAATTTGCCTAGTAATTTGCCTAGTAAACTTGAGGCCACATTCAAGGCAATATGTGAAGGTTGCAACGCATCGAGTCGTGAGCTTGCCAGGAAAACCGGACAATCCGAGCGGACAGCGCGAAATCACATTTCTGAACTCAAATCTTTAGGATACATACGGCGTGTTGGTTCTGATAGGTCTGGTTGCTGGGAAGTGCTGGGCAGGATGGCAAAATGAAATGATATCCCTACAACATTAGGAGAGGTTTTTTCAAAACCCCTTCCTTCATGCTACTTGCTCTTTTGAACCAGGGCATAAATCCGACGGATTCTTCGAGAAATGTTTTTTCTTGAGAAAAGAAAAAACACTAATACATACAGTAT
>CADBSO010000062.1 GCA_902797395.1 uncultured Spirochaetales bacterium | reverse complement strand
CCGAGAAGAAAAGGAAAACAGGAATACTGACCGTTCTCGAGGCTTTTTGCCGGTTTTATGGCCGGAAAGGCGTCTGGCAGGTTCGGATTCTGAGGTTTTTAGAAGTGCCCTAAAATCAATTCCTCGGCGCATACCTCAAAATGGTCCAAGCCGTAAAGCTCCCGACCGTAACTGCCAGAGCGAACGAAACATCATCTCCGCCCGCAAGCAACCCGTTCTCGGAAAGAGCATCCCCGATCATGCTGTCCGCAGATACGAGCGTGCCAGCTCCAGAAGCGCCAGCCGCCTTGATATGGAACGAAACTCCGGAAAAATCGGTTATCTGACGCACGAGATTGCCTTCCGCATCAGCATGCCATATCGTAGGAGGAGCCTGACCCATGGTGTCGCTCCATGCCGAACTGTCAGTGAACAATTCTGCTACGCTGACATTCTTTCCTATGACGAAGTTCTCGAAACCGCCAGTATGATCGCTGTTCATGATGCGAACCCCGGCCGTCCCGCCATCTGCGCCATGACCGCCATCCGGATCCTTATGCGAAATGAAATCGTATATGATTTCCTTCCCGCCGCGAATATTCGTCATATCGTTGTAGAAGTTCAGCACGAGATTGTCATCCACACCCTGCTCGGCATCAAAGGCAGCATGGCCCATGTCCGTTGAGTTCAAGCCGAAATGAGAGAAATACGCATTGCGCAAATCCGCAGTTTGAGCCGCCGTAGGCGATGGAATGCGATGCAATTTGGAATCATGATACCATTTCAACGTGATGCCATGGTCCCCGACCACTTCAACGTCCGCATTGTCATCGAACGAGAAATGGCTCGCATCCCTGACCAAATCGCCGCTGACAGAATATCCGAATTTCCTCCATTCCGCGATTCTGCCATCAGTCACCTTGACATAATCGTATTCATAATCAAACGGATTGCCGAGATATTCGAATTCGCTCTCGTCCCCTGAAACTTTCATTGTAAGCTCATAATCGGGTGAAAAGCTTTTCATATCGTAATCCAGAACCATGCTGACATAAACCTTGCCCGTGCAGCTCTGATATCCGACTTGCTGCGGCTCGCCCTTGCTGATGGTCATATCCATGGCGACATCCGCATTGATCAGATCATCATCATCTATGTCCAAAGCGAAAGCAAGCGTAAAAGCGTAATCATACTCGAAATCAGCCCCCATCAGCAGAAGTCTTCCTCTCGCCGCTTTCGACATCCAGATAGGCCTTGCCGGTCACCGTATGATAGTATTTCCGGCCGGAAACGAACTGGTTTCCCGCCTTTTCAAACAAAGCCTTCAGATACTGAAACTGAATCATAGGCGGCTGGTCGTATTCCAATCCGTCGAGGGAATCGCTTTCCTCTTGCCCTTGTGCAAGCGTTTGTGAAATAGCGGTCAGCCCCTGCTCTATTGTTTTTGATGCCAAAGATGAGCATTCTTCCGAGGAAGCCGACTGCTTCCCAACCACGCTGAAACTTCTTTCCACGCCATTGAACGCAAAACGGATCTTCTCTATTTCAGTCTCCGGCAATTTTTCCTGACCGCAGGAAACCGAAAAAAACAACAAGCAGGAAACCAAAAGGCAACAATTTGCTATAATCCGCTTAAGCATACGCCCCCCCTATGCGCGCTGTTGCGATAATGATAGATGAAATACGGAAATATGGCAAAGATTTTTTTCAAAACCCTTCCCTTCATACTGCTCGCTCTTTTGAATCATAGCGCAGATCCGACGGATTCTTCTCAGAAACCACAAGCATTTTGCCTTGAGAAAAGACAAGACAGCATTTTGCGGTTTTCTCGAAGAATGCCCTGGCTCAAAATAAGCTTCGCATCATTTTGAAGCGAATTTTGAAAAAAACCTCAAAAAACTACCAGAAGAACCTCCGGAAAACACTAGCCTTGATTTATTTTCTAATATATATATAATATATATTATTTCAAAAAAGGTTTTCATTTTTTGCATTAAGCGCAACCGTATCGGTTCGGAAATCCAAGTCCTTCCGGAGAAAACCTTTCTAGGAGCAGCTAATGAGCGAAGAACAACACAAATCCGACTCATCATATGGAGTCGGAAGCATCCATGTCCTCAAAGGACTTGAAGGCGTGCGAAAAAGACCTGGGATGTACATAGGAACGCAAGGCATCGACGGCCTGCACCACATGATATACGAAGTCGTTGACAACTCGATCGACGAGGCCA
This sequence comes from uncultured Spirochaetales bacterium, assembly GCA_902797395.1. Lineage (GTDB taxonomy): Bacteria > Spirochaetota > Spirochaetia > Sphaerochaetales > Sphaerochaetaceae > UBA9848. Next base: position 10,337 of record CADBSO010000062.1, on the reverse strand, counting down.
TGGCGGGATTTTGCACGGATGTGGAAATAACGCTTGAAAAAGACAATTGGGTGACTGTAAAGGACAACGGGCGCGGAATCCCTGTTGGAGAACACCCGGTGGAACACAAAAATACTTTGGAAGTCGCATTGACGATACTTCATGCCGGCGGAAAATTCGAGCAAGGCGCCTATAGCGTATCAGGAGGACTGCACGGCGTCGGAGTTTCAGTAGTGAATGCGCTATCGGATCGCTTGGAAGCGGTGGTGGAACGCGATGGACACATCTACAGGCAGACGTATGCGAAGGGAATCCCACAAACGGAAGTCACAGAGATAGGCGACAGCGACAAAACCGGAACCACAATAAGATTCACTCCCGATTTCACAATAATGGAGCATGTCGATTTCGATTTCTCGGTGCTCTCCGCCAGAATGAGGGAACTCGCCTTTCTAAACAAGGGAATACACATCTGCATCACGGACGACAGGGGCGACTCCCCTGTTACGCACGATTACCACTTCGAAGGCGGACTCGTAAGTTTCATACAATTGCTCAATGAAAACAAGAAGACGATAAACGAAGATGTCATCTACATCGCCGGAAGCATCCCGAATCCCGCAGGCGGCAAGGACACCGAAGTCGAAATAGCATTGCAATACAACGATCGGTACGACAGCATATTGTACGGATTCGTCAACAACATAAACACGCGTGAGGGCGGAACGCACATATCAGGATTCAGGACAGGTCTGACGAGAGCCCTCAATGAACAACTGAAGAAAAACAACAAAATTCAGAAAAAATTCGAGCAAGCATTCGAGGGCGACGACCTCAGAGAAGGCCTTGTGGCGATAGTTTCCGTGAAAATGACCGATCCCCAATTCGAAGGGCAGACAAAAATGAAGCTCGGAAACAGCTATATCCAAAGCGGTGTCGCCTCCCTGCTCTATCAAAGGCTTAACGATTACCTCGACGAAAAGCCGGCAACCGCATTCGCGATACTTGAGAAAGCCGTGATGGCGGCTAAGGCCAGAATCGCAGCCAGAGACGCCAGAGCCAGAATCAGAAAGGATTCGGAAGGCATGGGGCTTCCCGGAAAACTTGCGGATTGCAGCGAAAAGGATCCGGCGAAATGCGAACTGTTCATCGTCGAGGGGGACAGCGCAGGAGGCAGCGCTAAGCAAGGACGCGACAGAAAAACGCAAGCCATTCTTTCGCTTTGGGGCAAAATGCTCAATGTTGAAAAAAGCCGCGACGAAAAGGTCATGGAGAACGAGAAGCTTCAGCCTGTAATCGCTTCCATAGGCGCAGGCTTGGGTGCGAATTTCGACATAGAAAAGGTCAGATACCACAAGATAATCATCATGGCCGATGCCGATGTCGACGGATCGCACATCAGAACGCTTCTGCTCACATTCTTCTTCAGATACATGCAGCCGCTCATAGAACACGGTTACGTGTATTTCGCAATGCCTCCCCTGTACAAGGTTTCGATAGGAAGCGGAGACAAGAAAATAAGCGAGAAATACCTGTACGATGACGAAGCGTATGAGAAATACATGAAAAGCGAGGAAATCACCGGAACCAACAAGAAAGTCACGGTCCAACGTTTCAAAGGTCTCGGCGAGATGAATCCGTCCGAGCTCTGGGAAACCACCATGGATCCCAAAGATAGGCTGATAACCCAAGTTCATCTGAATGATTTCACAACGGCGGACAATGTTTTCACGAAGCTTATGGGCGAAGAAGTGGAGCCAAGGCGCAAATTCATCGAAGAGAATGCGACATACGCTACGAACCTCGACTTTTAATAAGGAAAATGACAGATGGAAGAAGATGGAAATTTGATTGAAAGGGTCATTATCAAAGACCTTTCCTCCGAGATGGAGAACAGCTACCTCAATTACGCCATGAGCGTGATTGTCGCCAGAGCGCTGCCGGACATACGCGACGGCCTGAAGCCGGTCCACAGGAGAATCCTCTATGATATGAACGAGCTCGGCATAAAAAGCACGGGCGAGTTCAAGAAATCCGCAAGAATCGTCGGTGACGTGCTCGGTAAATACCACCCGCATGGAGATGCATCCGTATATGATGCCCTTGTCCGTCTGGCCCAGGATTTCTCGCTAAGATATCCAGTCGTAAAACCGCATGGAAACTTCGGATCGATAGATGGCGACCCGGCAGCAGCGATGAGGTATACCGAAGCCAAAATGAGCGTCTTCGGCGAAGCCATGATGGAAGACATAAACAAGGAGACCGTAGACTTCGTAGACAACTACGACGGAAGCATGCAGGAGCCTTCGGTTCTTCCGGCATCCATACCGTTCCTGCTCCTCAACGGAACAAGCGGAATCGCCGTCGGAATGGCAAGCAACATGGCGCCTCACAATCTGGCTGAAGTCTGCGACGGAATCGTCGCCATGATCGAAAAAGAGGATATCACCTCCGAAGAGCTGATGGAATACGTCAAAGGGCCGGACTTCCCTACCGCTTGCGTAATACACGGAACGAAAGGAATACGCGATGCCTATTGCACAGGACGCGGCAGAGTGACCGTGCGCAGCAGGTACGAAATCGAAGAGCACAGGACGCATACGTCCATAGTATTCACCGAAGTCCCTTATCAGGTCAACAAGACCGAAGTCGTAAAGAAAATAAACCTGCTGAAGAAGGAAACGATAAAGAATATCGGCGAAGTCAGAGATGAGACCAGCGAAAAGGAAGGGATCCGAATCGTGCTCGACCTCAAAAAAGGCGCGATGCCTGCGGTCGTTGTGAATCAGATCTACAAGATGACCGACCTGCAGAGCAATTTCAGCATAAACAACGTCGCTCTTGTCAAAGGCCGCCCACAGACAGTCACGTTGCGCGACATGATATTCTACTTCCTGGAGCACCGCGAAGACGTCGTCACGAGAAGAACCAAGTTCGACCTGAAGAAAGCCATGGAGAGAGCCCATATCCTCCAAGGCCTCAAAATCGGAATCGACAACATAGACGAGGTTATAAGGATCATAAAGGAAAGCAAGGACAACTCGGTGGCTCAATCCCGACTCATGGAAAGGTTCGGACTCGATGACATACAAGCCAAAGCCATCATAGACATGAGGCTCGGAAGGCTTTCAAACCTTGAAACCGAAGAGATCCTGAACGAACTTGCGGAACTTGAAGCCAAAATCGCCTACTACAACGAACTTCTCGCCGACAGAAGCAAGCCTCTCGGAGTGATAAAAGACGAAATACTGGCGATCAAAGACAAATTCGCAGACAAACGCAAGACGCTCATAATCCCCTACGAGCTCGGTGAGATGAGCGCAGAAGATTTCATCAAGGAAGAGGATGTCATAATCACGGCGACCAGAAAAGGCTTCCTCAAGCGTGTCAGCGCTTCGGAATACAAAGCCCAGCACAGAGGCGGCAAGGGTGTCAGAGGTGTAAACCTCAGAAACGAGGATGCCACAGACTTCATATTCAAAGCCTCAACACATGACTATGTGATGTTCATGACCTCGCTTGGAAAAGCGTATTTCATCAAAGTCCACGAGATCGAAGACGCCACCAAAACCGGAAAAGGCACTTCGATACGGAGCCTTCTCCAGCTCACCGACGAGGAAGACATCACAGCGGGAATCTCATTCAAGGAATTCGATGAAGAGAAAACTATTCTCATGGCCACGAGAAAAGGCATCCTGAAACGTGTCCGCCTATACGACTATCGAAATGCCAGAACCAAAGGCGTCATAGCCATAGCATTGGATGAAGGCGACGTGCTGCGCCACTGCATCTTCGTAAATGAGGATGATGAAGCGCTTATCGTTTCCAGATCAGGCAAGGGATTGCGCTTTAAAGTGGATACTGTAAGGACGATGTCCAGACAAGCGCACGGAGTGAAAGGATTGAAGCTTTCCGGGGAATCGGATGAGATTGTCGGACTCGTTAAAGTCGACACGGCAAAAACCGCGCTTGTCATAACCAGCAAAGGAAAAGGCAAACAGGTTGACTACGACCTCTTCACCGCACACGGCAGAAGCACCGGAGGCCAGCGCATATACAAGCTCAAGGAAGACGAAGGCGAATACATTGTCCGCGCTCTCAGCGCAGATGCCGCAAAAGAGGATCTGATGTGCATCACCAACTATGGTCAGATCATAAGAATGCCAGTCGATACCATATCACAGCAAGGACGCGGCGCCACCGGAGTTCGCGTATTTTCCATGAAAAAGGCAGATGACTTCATAGTATCGATTGCCGTTCTGGACAAGGAAAACGAAGAAGAAGCGGCTCAAGGCGAGGATCAGGCTGACGCAGCAGACAGCAATCCAGTCACAGACGGTGAGCAAGCGGATTCCAGCGATGGCATCCAGAATTCTGACGAAAGCAACGAAGAAAGCTAGAATTCTTTGTTTTCCAGAAAGCAAATAAAAAAGGAGGCCATTCAAGCCTCCTTTTTTTTCAATGCAAAGTTTAGATTCCATTGAAACGGATAACTAACCCAACAGAACCCCACTTCAAATCACAATTCCAACTAAATCCGACAAATGCGGATTCCAAGCTAATTGACCGCTTCCGATGACGACTCGTTGAAGAACACCGGGTGTCTCGGCGGTGGCGGCGGAAGGTGCTTGGATGGCTTCTTTGGCGTCTTGCTGCTCTTGGCAATGCTAGTCGCCTTCTTGGTTTTAGTCTTAGACTTCGTCTTCACCGGCTTCGGCGGTGGCGGCGGCGGAAGCCGCTTCGCAACCGCTTTGACAGGCTTTTTCGGCGGTGGCGGCGGAGGCAGCCTCTTATAATAAACACTCGTCGTTCTATGTGGTTTGGATTTATACCAATATGTTCCGCACGAAACCATAGCAAAAGCAAAAGCCGCCATTGCAACTGAAACAATAATTCTGCTCAACTTTCCTGACATGAACACAACTCCTTTTCGTATTGAGAACATTCCCGCAAATCTGCCATTCGGAGAATGCCTTTGATACGCTATAGTCTAATAATTTTCCAAACTTTTTTCAAAATAATCTGGTCAAATAACAAGTCAGCGTTAGAACCGCCACCGCAAAAAGCAAGCTCAAAACAATGGTCATAGGCATCTTACGAACCTGTTTTCGACGAAAATTCCTGTAAAATTCCTTATCCGCCTCTTCTTCCGCAATGCTCCTTTTTCGCTCATCATCACTTAATCCTGCAACCAGCACATCATCTCCCCTCGCATGCTTTGCAACTTTCTGAAGAACAAGCCCGTCATATCCCAACGCTCTGCACATCATGACAACATCATCATTCGAGTAATAATCCATGAAAATATCAAAATAACCGTAAAAGTCCCGCTCAGCATCTATAGCATATGCGAAACGCAAAACCCTTTCAGCATTGCCATTAACCTCAAGATAACCTCTCGACGCGCTCACTATGCCAGCCACAGCAAAAGATCGGCGCCTGACCAGATAATCAACGAAGGTAAGCATGCCGTCTTTGATTACAATGTGGCTTGACACTAGCAAAATGCGAAGCCAAAACCACAGGAAAAAGAAAACAAGCGCTATTTCCAAAACATCCCGCGCAGACGGACTGCCGGTCAAAAAGCACGAAATCAGGCACCAGAGAAATGCCAATGCCATGAGACAGATGAAAATTCGATAGACTATTTTTCGCGCACCCGCTATTTTGAACAGCTCAACATGATTTGCCAATCTAAGATCTGAAAAATATCTTTTGAGATTACCCGTGACATCCATATCGCCCTCATTTTTCAAATAGCTTGAGAAGCCTGCGCTTCCACTTTGCCCTATCCCCCGAATAAGGATGTTCGCGCAACGGCAGATTAAAATGTGTCCTGCCTTTCAGAACGGTTGCAGGATGCGTGAACTCGCGAAAGCCCCATTCGCCATGATAAGCGCCCATTCCGGAATGACCGGTCCCATTGAATGGCACGCCTTTTACCATCATGTGCAGACATACTTCATTTATGCATCCGCCGCCATATTGCTGCGTTGACATCACTCTCCTAGCCCATTTCATATCCGATGTGAACAGATACATGGCCAAAGGATGCTCCCTTTCAGCTATGATGTCCAATACAGCGCCAACCTCATCATCCTTGAACGGAACAATAGGAAGCAGCGGACAAAAAAGCTCATGTCTGACTATTTCCTCCTGCGCGCCAACCGGATATATTATCGTCGGCGCAAAACGATGCGACTGCCTATCTCCAGTTCCGCCGAAGACAATTCTATCCGAATATTCCGAACACAAGCGTTCGCATTTGTCATAAGCCTTTTCGGTTATGAGTTTTGGATATTCCGGATTCGTTTCCGGGTTTTCGCCTATTTGCCTGATGAATGCGGATTTCAACTCATTCAAAAAATCTTCCGATATCTCTTCGGCAACCGCAATCTGATTTATATTGATGCAAATCTGACCGGAATTGCAAAGCTTGAAGAAAGCGATCTTGCGCGCCGCATCTCTCAAATCCGCATCCTTGCGAACGATGCACCAATTTCCGGTTTCGCCGCCAAGCTCCAGAGCAACCGAAGTAAGATTCCTGGATGCCGCTTCAAGGACATGCTTGGCAACGGATGGAGATCCGGTATAGAAAATCTTATCGAATCGTTCGTTGAGGCACATATCGGCAACATCGTGCCCGCCATCAATCACAGCTGCGAACTCATCGTCAAAAACATCTGACACCAAAGACTGAAGCGCCCTAGCGCTTGCAACGGACTTTGAACTGGTCTTCATTATCGCAGTGTTACCGCCGCTAATGCTCGCCGCCAACACGCCCAGTGTCAGCAAGATAGGAAAATTAAACGGACTTATTATGAGCGAAACGCCATACGGCATCTTGTAAACAGTCGTTCTGAAGCTTGGAAAGCACATCAGACCGCTAAAATGCTTTTCAGGTCTGGCCCATTTACGCAACCCCTTCAGAATCTCATTGATTTCAACTATCACAGGACCTATATCGCACAAATACGCTTCAACATCGCTTCTGCCCAAATCCTCATGCAACGCCGCCTCGAGTTCGCCTCTGCGTTCAATCACAGCCCGTTTCAATCTTCTCAGCTGGGTCTTTCTCCATTTCACATCCAATGTTTTTCCGGTTTTGAAAAACTTTCTTTGCTTGGCTACAAGCCCGCTTATTGATTCCTGCGTCCAATCCATGTCAGCTCCCAAGCCTGATGCGATCAAGCAAGGTCCGTATTTCAGCATCCGTAAAAATCTTAGGAGGCGAATAGTTTACGGAATCGTTATCGATCATCCTGATCAGAACATCATAATCCTCTATTCTGATAAAACCGCAACCCTTTTCCAAACCGCACCTGACTAGAAGCGCCCCTATGGAGTCAAGCAGCTTGCCAACAGAAGCGATCATCGGTTCGTTTTCATCGGAAATTCCGCAATGCGCAGCCAATTCGGCAAGCTTGACCCTGCACAATTCCTTTTGCGCCATCGCCACAGGCAGCAAGCACCATGCTATTGCCTTGCCATGCGGAATATGATACAAAGCGCCTATGGAATGAGCAAAAGCATGAATATACCCCGCCAGCTGCGTATTTATGGCATTTCCGCCATACAATGCCGCTCGACACATGGCCTGTCTGGCCTCCACATTCGCAGGATCCGAAAGGACTACAGGAAGATTATCCAATACCAAGCGAACGCATTCACGGCTCTTGAATACGTCCTCATCACTTGATTTCACATCAGCAAGCAAGCCCTCAAGACCATGACTCAACGCATCTATCCCGCACCAAGCCGTAACCGAAGCGGGAAGGCCTATCATCAATTCGCTATCGAGGATGACACTGACAACATCCAATCCGATTATCACAGTGGATCCTTTAACGCCGCGTTTGTTCTTCACAACGGCGCCAACAGTACATTCCGCTCCGGTCCCCGCTGTGCTGGGAACGCATACAAGCGGAAGCGTTTTTTTCTTCAGCACTGCAAATTTGCGCAAAAAGCGCCCGATCGGGACGAAAGGATGCCGAGCGCCTGCGGCTATTATCTTGCTGCTATCCAGAACAGACCCGCCTCCGATAGCCACCACACAATCCGCCTTGCAGGAAACCGCAGCCTTGCGTCCGTCGGAAACAATCCCTATCGTCGGTTCGGAAGAGATCCCATGAAATACGCAGCAGCGGATGCCCCGCTCGCGAATCGAATCCAAAACCTTAACATGCAGGCCAAGGCCGAAAAGCGTCTCATCAGTTACAAGCAATACCGATTTGAATCCGCGGCTTCTGCAAATATCCCCAACGCGGCCCCTCGCGCCAAAACCTTCCGAAATCTCCGGATGCGGAACATGAGCCGTTTTTATCACAACACCAGGAAGCTTTCGAATCATCTTCCTTCCGAAATAAAACGCCATCCAGCGGAACCTCTAATAGAACCTTATGTTACTAAGCACATGCTCATTGAATCTCACAAGCTTGTCATTGCTGTTCGCCTCTTCGATAACAGGAACAATCAAATGCAGACATTTGAAATCAGGATCATTCTCATCATATAGCACACTCATCATCATGTTCGCAGAGGATTTGGCAAAGGGAACGCCATCATATGGATGATTCCTATTCACATACCTGCTCCATGTCTGCATGATCTTCTCCCTAGCCCCCTCAACAGGCCGCTTCAACTCGTAAATAATAACGCTCCTGCTCTCATCGCTATCCTCGGGCGAATCCAGTGCGAATGTACTCCACACGCTCCTCACTTTTCCCTCGTCGCCAACAACATACGAATTGTCCAAGCTCAAAACGGAATCATCGGAAACGCTTATCTCATTGCCATCCAACCCAAGCGACATGAAAGGCAGATCGAATTCCGTTCTGGAACTCAATCTGCTAATCGAAACGCCGTTGAAGTTCGGTATGGAACTGATATCGGTTTCAAAGAATTCCTGCCATTCCTTCAATTTTGCGGAATAATTGATATGAACGAAATCCATAACGAACTTCATATCGTCAATGCCGCCTCGCGTCAGGATTTCAGCTCTTGAGTTCATATTCATGGCGACAAACACACCTTGCGGCGTAGGCAATGCGAATATGACAATCATGCTGTCAGCGAAGTCCATATTGAAATGCGAAACAGTCCATTTCCTTCCGAAATAATCAACATGCTCTTCCACCTTATCCGGATCACCCAATGACGAAATGATGACCTTCTTATTGCCGACGCTCCTATTCACCTGACATGCCAGGCACATCATGTCCGCATAATTTTTCGGATTGGCCATGAATTCCTTAAGGGAAACGCCATCAGGCTTGCGGATGTCCGCAAAATAATACCCCAGTGCGCTCGAAACCAAAACTCTGGAATTGTTTTCACCATTGTATGCCGAAGAGCCAAGCTCATCATAATCCCAATTCCCGTTTCCATTTCTGTATATGATGACGGGTCCCTTCTCGTTGTACGAGGAAAAAAGAAGCATGTCCTTCTCATTGCTCCTGGCAAAACTCTCGGATCCGTCGGGTCCGAATTTAGATTTGATTTCTCCTATGACCTTTTTCAATTCCCCTTTGTAGAACCCGCTCACTTCGGATTTCAAATCGGAAAAGCGTTTCGGAAGCTGAAATACGTTGCGCATGATGCAATCATGCTTGTAATTGAGAAGATTAGGCATGACATACAACGACTTGTTATCAAAGACACCCTTATTCGGCTCATCCTTGCGTATATCATCCATGCTAATGGCGTAATTCAGATTCTCGCTTTTGTTTTTCATCACGATTATGCCGAGCACCTCTCCGGATTCATTCACAAGAGGTCCGCCGGAATTTCCGAAATTAGCCGCAGCGGAAAAGCGCAGCCACTTCCACTCGCCATCCCTATCCTCATATGTCCTGCTTGTCAGAAGCCCATCCCGAACAACTATTCCATCACCTAAGGCATTCCCGACCGAATACACCTGAGTATTGATTTTCGCTTTTTCCGCGGCCTTCAATCCACGAGCGCCTCCGTCGTATCCATCGGCTTTGAAGCATATGTAGTCCTTTCTGCTTGAAAACCCGACAATATCAGTTATCTTCCAAATATTCTCATCGGCATCCCTAAGATAATAATCATCAAAAACGCTATCCGCCGTCAGATCCATCACATGAAAAGCGGTATAGAAATTTCCGTCCTGCATCATAAATGCGGTTCCAATCGGAAAATATTTGTCGTTTCTTATCTTATACGGAACCAAATCCCAAGGAAGCTCCTCAATGTAAGTGATATCCGAGTCCTCTTTCTTCTCGACAACGACTTCGAAGACATTATCAGATATCTCATTAAGCACCTTAAGATACGCCTCGGAATCCTGCGCGCTCAAGCTGATGCAAAACGCAAGCGAACACAATATCGCAATG
>CADBSO010000061.1 GCA_902797395.1 uncultured Spirochaetales bacterium | reverse complement strand
GCTTTGCGACCCAAAGCGCGCATATGCGGCGCATATCCGGCGATTGGATATGGCAGAATAAATGTATTCGGACATAGCCAAAAAAAAAGCGCAAATACCGTATGCATTCGCATGCTTTTGAGAAAAATCCTTGGATTCAACCCATGATTCAAAAGAGCGAACGGGGTTAAGGGCGCTTCTAAAAAAAACCTCCCTAAAAACTTCCGCAAAATCAGAACTTATGGGTAAGATGCCACCCGGAACCTTCCGGACATGGATAAACGTGCATAGTCCCCCTTCCGCCTTCCCTTACGGTCATAGCCGCTCGTTCGGCATCCTCCTTCGAATCATACAATCTTTTTCCCCTTACGCCAGAGGAATCCTTGCATCCGCAAGCATTCTCCCTGAAGCTCACTTTCCTTCCGGCAGGAGCCAAATGCCAATATCCGCATTTATCGCATTTGTAAGGATAAAATTCAACCCCATGCTCCCTCTTCTCGTAATCCGCCGTTTTCAAAGCCTCTTCACGATTCGAAAACACGCTTCGCTCCTTTCCGGTCTTATCACAACACTTTCCCATTGAAACCTCCTCACCAACACAAGAGCAACTCCAAAAAGCCTCAATATCAGATTTCACCTGCGCCTTTCAAAACAACCATCGCATGACCTCATCTCGCGTCGGAATGGAGCACATGGCTCCTCTTCTCGTCACAGCTATCGCCGAAGCCTTGCTCGCAATTGCAAGAGCCGACTTCGGATCATTGCCACAAGCAAAAGATGCTATGAAGTAACCTAGAAACGTATCGCCAGCGGCAGTAGTGTCGATCGTTTCGACTTCGAAAGCGTCCTGTCTGATCACCTTTCCAGAACCGATAAACACGCTTCCTCTTGCACCCAGTGTCAAAACAATATCCTTATCCGAATGCAATGCCGCAAGCCTTGAAACCAACGAATCAAAGCCATCATCCGCAGATGCGCATGTCACACCCCTCGCCTCCGTTTCGTTAAGTATGAGCATATCGGCGCCAATTGCCGCATTACGCACCGCATCGTCAAACGGAGAAGGATTGAGAACCACTCTCATTCCGACCTCATGCGCCTTGGCAATAGCATGCGGGACACAACTCGTTTCGTTCTGCAGCACGATCCAATCGCCTTCTCCAAATTTTGAAATAACGGAATTCACATAGGATTCATCCACAAGATGATTGCATCCGGGGCAAAGCAATATGGCATTCTCACCATCATCCGATACCATTATCTCAGCGCGCCCAGTGCTTGAACAGCCATCCACCCCAACCAGTCCCACATCCGCGCCACGACCCCTCACCTGATCCAAGACCCATATTCCATCGCTGCCTATCTTTCCGGCAAGGAAGACATTAGCGCCAGCAAGCGCCAAAGCCGCCGCCTGATTCGCGCCCTTGCCGCCGGCATTTCTGGAAAACCCGGCGCTTTGAAGCGTTTCACCAGGCCTTACTATATGGGAAACCCTGAACGACTCATCAATATTTATGGAACCCAGAACCAGAAACCTCATAGCACTCCCCTTCCTGCCTCGACAGCCTTATTCGCCTTGGATATCGCTTTTTTCAACATAGCCATAAGCCTTGGCTTATCGATTTCGGTCCCCTCGAATACGACATTCCGACCTTCACGATACGGCATCAGAACAGTCCTTCCGTCTTCCGGAGACGCTTCATCGGCAATCACATCCGCACAGGATTTCCGGTAGCTGACAATCGGATCGGAACAAGCCTGCAGAATTCCAACGGAATCATAAGGAATATTTACAGCCAACCCATTTTCAATCCATGCGTCACGCATGTGGCGAAAAAGCGATTCAAGAAAATCATCATCGCACAGCGAAATCAAATCATCCAACTCGGCTTCGCCGAATTCGGCCTTGAAGCACACATCCAGACCAGCCATATGAACATCAAATGCTTCGAAAACCCTAGCCGCCGCTTGAGGATCGGCATATATATTGAATTCCGCAATGTTGCCGGATTCGGGAACATTGCCAAAGCGCCCTCCGCCCATTATGCACAACCTGTCAACCAGTTGCGGCAGATCAGGGTGCTTCTCAAGCGCTATGGCAATATCAGTAAGCGGACCTATGGCTATCAGCCTAAGCCTGCCCCCCGCCCGAACAGCCTCCCTGTATATTACGTCCCACGCCCTGTCCGAATCAGGCTTGCACGAAACCTCAGGAACGCGATACGCACCCACGCCCTCCTTTCCATGAACAGCCCCGGCATCATGGGAAGCGCGACCGCCTAAAGGCTTTTCAGCGCCCTTGGCGACAACACAATCCAAACCATAGCGTTCTTTCAAAAACAAGGCATTGCGCAATGTCCATCGCACATCAACATTCCCTGAAACCGCAGTGATCGCACGCAAATCGAATTCTTCTATTGAATTCGCAAGGAGAATCGCTATGCAATCATCCACCCCCGGATCCGTATCTATTACAATCGGAATCCTGCTATCCGCCGAAACCATGACTCCCTCCATATGCAGCCGCCTCCACGCCGCCTTTCCGACTCCGAAACCCCATCCCGCCGCTCAGCTTTTCGAAGTTTTTCAAAATCAATTTCAAAATGATACGAAGCCTGTTTTGAGTCAGGACATTCTTCGAGAAAACCGCAAATACTGCGTTTTGCCTTTTCTCAAGGCGAAACGTTGGGGCTTTTGAGAAGGATCCGTCGGATTTATGCCCTGGTCCAAAAGAACAAGCAGCATGAAGGAATGAGTTTTGAAAAAGCCTTCTTTTAAAAATATTCGAAAATCAAGTATAATGCAAGATATGAGGACAGCCATAGCATTTTATTCAAGAAGCGGAAATTGCAGATTCGTTGCGGAGAGAATCTCAAAAATCATATCGGAAGCAGGCGGATTCGCAGAACTCATCGAAATCAAGCTTGCGAAGGACTTCTCCAGCATACGCCCGCTCGACTACCTGCTCGCAGGGAAAAGCGCCATAATGAAGGAAACCCCTCAGCTCGCAAGAATGCTGTTCTATCCGGAACAATTCGACAATATCATACTAGGGACTCCGATATGGGCAAATGACATGGCGTCTCCGATGCGCACATTCATATGCGAGAATCTCGCCGCACTGCAATCAAAGCCGGTATCAGCATATGTATGCCTAGCGGGAAAAAACGGGACCGCAGCTTTGGAAAACATCAGGGGGTTCGCAGGAATCGAAAAACTTGAAGCTACCCTGTCGCTGACAAACCCCAAAAAGCATGATGATGCTGAAACCGATATAAAAATCCGAGGCTTCTGCGAAAAAATCCTGAACGAATACAAGATCACGCATTAAAGCCGAAATGCGAATGTCAAAATGAAAAGCGCCTAAAATCCCAATTTGCGGGTACCACAACCGTTTTCCTGTTTCTCCTCCTGCATCCTGACAAGCTCGCGAATCACATACTCGCCATCAAGCTCGCCGGGCGAAATGAATCTCGTGCTCCCCGACAATGCGCCGAAATCACCAGGGGTCACGCTATCAAAAGCAATTATCCTGCTTATCTGGTCGGAGCTGAACGAAAGGTTCGGATAATACCTGCCAAGCAACGTCCTTATCCCGTTTTCATCCATAGCATTGAACTCCACAAGAAAATGGAATCTCCTTGCAACAGCCGGATCAAGAATTCTCATAAGATTCGTAGTGCATACGAGAATCCCGCCGAACTCCTCCATTTGAGTAAGAAACTCATTCGTCTGAGTGCGCTCCCAACCATACGATGCGCCCGACCTATCCGAAAGAAAACTATCCGCCTCATCAAAGAGCAATATTCCTCCGGACTCCTCAGCTTCCCTGAACGCGGCGCCTATATTCTGCTCGGCAACCCCAACAAACGGACTAAGTATGTCAGAGCACCTTTTGACTATGACTTCCATATCAAGCTGCTCGCCCATATATCTGACCAATTCTGTTTTGCCAGCGCCGGTCAGCCCATAAAAGAGCATCCGAATGCCGGAATCCTCGCACCTGCCCTCCCTTTTCGCTGCCAAAGCATTGCGCATCATCGTCATCATCCTATCAACTGGAAACGATGTATTGAGAACCGAGAGATCATAACCGCTCGAACATCTTCTCCGCTTTGAAAAGCGTCTCCCGAAAACAAGCTCTGAATTTGCCCTGAATACCCTTTCGGCATCAGCAAGAATCCGATCATCGGAATTTTCGGAAAAGCTTCCGCGCGAATAACATCCGCCCCGATCAGATGCCCGTATAGCCTGAACTGTCTTTATCATATTGTCAAGAGACGCTCCGGTAATCTGATACTTTCCAGCAAGCTCAGATATCTTTTCCTTGAGTCTTGATGACATTCCTCTGACTTCATCAAGCCTGCTTCTGGCGACTTTTTTGGAATAGTCTTCAGTGTAATTGTCAAAAGCAATGGAAAAGGTGAAACGACGAAATGTCGATCTATCAACCCCATCCCCATAGTTAAGAATCCAAATCGATTTGTTCACAGAGGCATCGAACATCCGGTTCACCAGGCCTTTCCGACAGCTCACGGATCCGCTGTCGAATAAGCCGGATGCGGTATTCAATGCATTTTCCGCCTCATCAACTATCACAACGGAGTCCTCCTGCCTTACGGAAAGAAGGCGCCTCAGCTTTTTCAAAGCTTTCCCCATGCAAGAGCCATCCCTATCCCAACCGCCTTCGGAAACCTCAACGGAATTTCTGTATACAAGCGAATTCAATCCGCATTGACGCACAAGGGATCTGGCATATTCCGTCTTTCCGGTTCCGGGAGGCCCATAAAGCAATATGCTCACAGGATTCGGAGATCTCAACAATTTCTCCACAAGTTCGGTATCCTCCCGTTTGACCTGAAATGTTTCAACCGGATAGCACCTTTTGCGCATGTCATCTGCCTCAACTATGCTTCTGAACATGCAATTGAAATCCTTTTTCATTATGACTTCCCTAATATCATCCTCAATGTCTCCATCTTCATCCATGAATCCGTAAAATATGAGCTTTCCACTTGGCTGCGCCATTTCACTGATTTTCAGATAGCTTATCCCCGTCATTATCGAAAACCTATTGATATTGTCTTCTCTAGTAGTGCTATGATCATTAAGAACATGACGAAAAAAACAATAGGCATGAGACGACCCCTTAATATTGAATGCGCATTGCAGAACCGCCCCTTCGCTTTCGGACAATCCAAATGCATCCATCAGAAATCTCACATCAGTCAAATCGCAAGCCTTGTCGCGAAACGTTTTCGGAACGGATGCCCTCGAAGAAACGCATATGGGATCACTCGGATCGGCAAACAGCACGAGTTTAATCAGCCGGATACGATCCGGCTTGGATCCGGCAAACATCGCACGTGCGAACTGAACATCAAATCTCGTGCTCGTTCTCACATATCCGGAAAGCGACCTGGGTATAAGCCGATTGTCCTCCTTATAGTATTTATCAAGCTTTCCGGAATAATCGAACGACGACTCGTCAAAAGCCTGATCGCTATTCCCGGAATCATCCGCAACAGGTGTAAGCCTCCTGTGCTTGACATGATGCGCGATAATAGCCTCAAACACTTTCTCTGCGTGCTTTCTCCTGCCGAGATCATCAATGATATCATAGAAGAAATCCTGAAAATACTCGATCATTCCGTTGCAATCCGAATCGCTGCCATCGACTGCCTCGAATATCCTGTAAAGATAATAGGCATGTGTTTCAGCCTTAGCCATGCGAATATGCTTGAACAATGTCCCATTCGAATACGAGCTTTTGTCGCGCCTCGCCCTTCTCCCGACAGCTACCGATATTGACATTCCACACCTCCGAAATTTTGAGATTTTCAAAATGCGCATTTACACGGCTTTTTTTTGAAAACCTCATTTGTCTTGGCTATGTCCGAATACATTTATTCTGCCATATCCGATCGCCGGATATGCGCCGCATATGCGCGCTTTGGGTCGCAAAGCCATTTGGATAGGCACGAAGCCTTATCCCGCATTAGGCTTTTCGCCCCAAAGCGCGCCTCTCCAGCACCTCTCCGGCTCTGCGGCTCTGTCCTATCAGTCAAACTTTCGGACATAG
>CADBSO010000060.1 GCA_902797395.1 uncultured Spirochaetales bacterium | reverse complement strand
TTGAGATGATAAAATCTGTGCCGCAAGGGGGAAGTTGGAAAGATATTCCCGCTGAAACTGTTGCTAAGTCAAAGCGTTTGTTAAGAATAACTGAAACTGGTGGACGTACCACGTTATATGGGCGAATTGATTATAGTAAACCAAGTTATACGATAACTACTTATTTCAATAGACCGGGAAATGGAACGTATGTCCATCCTATTCATGAGCGTGTCCTTTCTGTTAGAGAGGCAGCAAGATTTCA
This sequence comes from uncultured Spirochaetales bacterium, assembly GCA_902797395.1. Classification (GTDB taxonomy): domain Bacteria; phylum Spirochaetota; class Spirochaetia; order Sphaerochaetales; family Sphaerochaetaceae; genus UBA9848. Next base: position 1,765 of record CADBSO010000060.1, on the reverse strand, counting down.
GGGATTTCAGGATGATTATTTATTCTTTGGAAACAAGACTCAACTACTTAAACAAGTTGGTAATGCTGTACCTACCATTTTTGCTTATCAGCTAGGAAAGCGAATAATTGAAAAGACAGGATGTAGTAAATCGATAGATCTGTTCTGCGGAGCAGGTGGAATGACTGCAGGCTTCAAGGGCGCAGGTATTCAATCAATGTTAAGTAATGACATTGAAGAAAGTGCAGTAACTACGTTAAAAATTAATAATCCGGAAATCAATGTTTTGTGCGGAGATATTACAGAAGAAAAAACGAAAGACGTACTAATCGAAACCGCACAAAAGACAGGAGCGGATATAATTTGTGGTGGTCCGCCTTGCCAGGGATTTTCAATGGCTGGATACAGAGATGAAAATGATCCCCGAAATCAGTTGTTTAGAGAATTTGTATATGTGGTAGAACACATTAAACCAAAGGTTATTGTTTTCGAAAATGTTGAAGGATTATTGAGTTATCAAGGAGGAAAGACATACCGAGATATTCATACGCTTTTTGGTGAGCTTGGATACAATACCGAAGGAAGAGCGTTAATGACGAATTTGTATGGCGTGCCGCAGAAACGTAAGAGGGTTATAATTATTTGCAATAGGAAGGATTTAGACATTCAACCTAGTGAATTATATCCAGATGAAATAACGACCGAAGAGAGTAGACAAGTAACTGCAAGAGAAACTATTGGGGACTTAGAGCAGGTACCTTGCGATAAGAAAGCGACATACATTGATGGTGAAGAAACAGATATAGTCAAGTTTTTTAAAAAGAAAATATCGTACGAAGAGTATATCAATACTTTTAGCAAATCTGATGCTGGATCCAGTGATTTAAATAAAGAAAATCACGAAGTATCAGAAATCAAAATGGATGCATTTGGTCAGTTATCATTTGCTTGAGGTGTTAAAATATGAAATATTACACAGTTTATTTATCTGCAACAGATGAATTAATTGCTTGCGGAACGGCCAAAGAGTGTGCTAAGAAAATGGAACTAACAATAGAATCATTTTATTGTGCTGTGGGGCGGGCACGCGCAGGAAAAAGGAAAAAATATATTGTAGTGGAAGAAGATTTAAAGATGTCTGATATAGATTAGCATCTTCGCTGTGCCGAAAGGGGGATAATAATGCCGAAAAAAAATGTGCTGAATTCAGAATCAGAAAGCATATTATATCTGTCCCGAAAGGATAAGCGGTTAGCTAAACTTTTTGAAATCATAGGTGAGATAAGTTATTCTTTTCATGATGACGGTTATGTTTTTTTAGTTCATGAAATTGTTGAGCAAATGCTTTCAATCAAAGCGGCTGCAAAAATCTTTTCTCGATTAGAGGAAAAATGCGGCAATGATATTTCTATTGAAGTATTAGATAAACTATCTGATGAGGAAATACGGTCTGTAGGAATGTCGTCCGGGAAAGTATCATATATTCGAGCCTTGAATGATGCTATTAGATCTGGCCAATTAGAACTTAATGCATTATCAGATATGTCGGATAAGGAAGTTATTTCTCATCTGACAAAGATCAAAGGCATAGGTAATTGGACTGCTAAGATGTATTTGATATTTGTGCTTGACCGTTCGGATGTTTTGCCATATGAGGATGTTGCATTCCAACAATCTTATAAATGGCTGTATAATACGTCATCAACTGAAAAGGCCGATATAATTAAGCGGTGCAAGAAATGGTCGCCATATGCAACTGTCGCGTCAAGATATTTGTATAGGGCGC
>CADBSO010000059.1 GCA_902797395.1 uncultured Spirochaetales bacterium | reverse complement strand
GACACCAGGGCCAATAGATGATTACAAATATCCGATTTTGTCAAATGGTTTAGGTGATAATGCCTTATGGGGATGGTCAAAACATATAGAATTTCTGTTCCTGCTATCACTTTTTCATCTATTGGAACATTAGGATGCCCTGAAGTACGAATTTATCCATTTACACCAATAATAAGATTAAAAACAATTATTCCAAAAAAATAATACGGATATTCATTACCTAAAATACAATTTAGATACAGCTGATTTTTCGAATAATGCAAGTGGAATTCCAAATATAAATGCTGAGGCAGTAAAAAATATTGAAATTTATCACAATACAATTTTTGCAGAACAACAGAAAATAGGTAAATTATTTGCTCGATTGGACTCGCTCGTCGCCCTTCTTCAGCGTAAGTACAAAAAATTCAATAAATTCTGCTGAAAGCGACAAGCGAACTATTTTTTTTGGGGGGGGTAAGAAAAAGAGCAAAAATGGCTCTATGGGTGAACTTTTACAAATTGAGGGGGTAAAGTTTTGGGCAGTCTTCTGCTCTGGTGTGAAAATTTGTCTGCTTGCATAGGCTTCAAAAGTCTCAAAATGCCTAAAATATGCTAAAAACAACGAAAAATAGGCAAATAAATGCTTGAAATTAAGGAAAAATCTTTGTATCTAGTGAGTGTAAGAAATAAGCGGGAAACGGGATTCGGACCCGCGACATCCACCTTGGCAAGGTGGAGCTCTACCACTGAGCTATTCCCGCAAAAAGATTTGCAGACATATGTCTGCATGCAGAAAATATATTATGGAATCAATGGCACTCGAAAAGCGCTCGTTGATGTATATTGTATATTATGCATTTTACTTAAAAAATGTCAAATCCACATTCAATCCTCGCAAATACTCCTCCGTAATGACAACACTGCTGTGATTCAACAGCTTGCTTACAGCATAAATGTCCCGAGTGAGCAAGTAGTTCCTTATAGCGAACATATGACGCGCATCATGACACGAATACTCAAATCGTATCCGCCCTTCCATGAACAGTTTTTTCGAATGGTATTTGAAAAGGTTCTTTATCTTATCGGCATTCCATTTTCTGAAAGTATGCTTTTTCTCAAGGCCAGCCTCCTCAATATCATGCAGGGAATCCCCACTCAAAACACCTCTGACCTCTTTGCCTTTCGATACGGTTTTGAAAAAACCGCCATCGTAGGAAAACCGTCCCGTAAAGGCGCCTACCCTCAAACCCGAATCAATCATGATTCTGACAATAGCCTTCAGCTCCTTGTTTTTCAGCGATGAGTAAATCGTCTCAAAGTCCTCGCGAACGTTTTCAAGTATTTTCTCGTTCACGCCCTTGTCATAGAACTTGCCGGTTCTGGCAATCTTCTTTTTCGGTATGGCGAACGAGCCTAAGAACACATTCCGGACTTTCCCATTCGAAATCCTACTCACATATGTGAACAAAGACGATGCGGCAGTGACAAACTGACGGATGCTTCCATTTGAAAGGTTTTTGCCTTGAAGGAAATACACATAACCATCCGCTTGCTCGAAGCTCATGGCAAACGGATTGGAAATCTTATTCAACGCCATATACTCTTCAAAATACCTGAACGCATTGGCGTATGCGAGGCGCGTATTGACTGCTTTCAGAAAATCATAGAGAAACGCATTTTTGAGCTTGGCATAATCATACTCGAGCAAGTCGCAATTGCGTTCCATCTCGTCCGCATATTTCCTGAGCATGACATATTCGGCAATGCTTTTCAACTGCTCGGGAGTAAGCTTATCAAGATTTTCGCGCTGACCTATCTGCCGCTGTATGGCGTCCAGTTCCTGCAACCCCGCAGATGTGTCGGCAATCATCGGAAGCGCATCATCATATTGCGGAGACCGGCTCATCTGCTGATGCCTGTCATCACTTCACACGCTGCCTGAGTATGGTCGGTATCGAATAGTCGTTCTTATCAAAACCGCCCATGCATGCCGGACAAAGATCCTGCCAATGCCTGACTATCCTTATCTTGTCTCCCTCATCAACTTCCTTAGTCGACGAGAATGACGCTCCTGTCTTCAGCCTAAGCGTTGCCATTTGAGTATCCAAAGCGCTTGCATGCGGAGAAAACCCGGTAGCGACTACGGTTATCCGCAAGCTGCCGTCAAGGGATTTGTTCTCGGACTGTCCTGTTTTTATAAGCGCATCCTTATCGCAGAAATCCTCAACATACTCACCTATGTCCTTGAACTCCTTAAGAGTCAGATCGCCATTTGACGAAATGCTTATGAGGACATTCTTGGCGCCATTAAGCCTGGAATTATCGAGAATCGGGTTGTTTATCGCCCTTTTCACAGCAACCAACGCCCTGTTCTCGCCTTTGGCCTCGCCTATGCCCATAAGGGCCTCTCCCGCCCCTTGCATTACACTCTTGACATCAGCGAAATCGATATTGATCTCGCCCGGTTCGGTTATGAGTCTGGTTATTCCGGAAATCCCCTGAAGAAGAACGTTATCAGCCAAAAGCAGAGCATCCGCCATTGAGATGTCCTCCCTTTCATTTCCGTCATCCAAGGTGATGAGCGCCTGATTCGGAACCTGTATCAGGGCATCTATGTATTTTTTCAGATTCTCAACGCCATGATATGCCTGCTCGATTTTCTTCTTGCCTTCGAAATTGAAAGGTATGGTGACTATTCCGACCGTCAGGATGTTCATTTCCCTTGCTATTTCAGCGATTACCGGAGTCGCTCCGGTTCCGGTTCCTCCGCCCATTCCAGTAGTAAGAAACAGCATATCCGTACCTTCAAGCAGGCTTTTGATTTCCTCTTTGCTCTCAATGGCCGCATCACGCCCCACCTCCGGCTTTCCGCCGGCGCCCAAACCGCGCGTAAGCTGCTTTCCCAATGTAAGGGTCATATCAGCGCTTGAATGCTGCAGGGCGACAAGATCCGTATTCATGGCTATGTATGTCACGCCTTTTATTCCCGACTGGATCATTCTGTTTATTGCGTTTCCGCCGCCGCCGCCTACGCCCACCACTTTTATTTTCGTTCCAGATTGCTCCATGAGCATGCTCTTCAATTTATCAACATCCATAACATCACCCTAACTCGTTTTGCCGCAAGAACAGAAACCTTAGAAAAACTTCCTGAAAAGCCTTTTCATCTTGCTCATTCCCTTTCCGGATTCGACATCGCTTGAATCCTGCTCGCTATCCTTGTTCATCAGCCGGTCATTCAGATTATACTTCAAAAGGGATATCACATTGACATACTTCGGTCCGGCGCATTCGTGCGCAAGCCCCTTTATGTTCTCAGAGCACCCAAGATGAACCGGAAGGGAGAATATGTCGCTTGCAAGTTCGGCGAGCCCCTTCTGATGAGCAGCGCCGCCCATAAGATATATGCCATTGGCAAATGCAAGGAATTTGCTCGCATTGCTCAGCTTCTCCTTGAGCATTATGAGTATTTCGGCATATCTGGCGCTTATGATTTGAGAAACTTCCGTTTCCGGCATCTTGATGGTTTCCACGGTTCCGGTTCCGGGCATTATAATCAGATTGTCAGGATCCGCAAGAGGCAGATATGCGGTACAACATTCGCTTTTTATCCTATCCGCCTCCTCTCTTGACCGCTGAAGTATATATTGCAAATCCTGAGATACGTTTGCCGATCCGAACGGCACTTCGCCAGCGAATATGATCCTTCCGCCCTGATACGCAATCATATTCGACGACTCGTTTCCGATATCAATCACAATGGCTCCGTTCTTCTTCTGATCCTCAGTCAGAAGCAATTCCGAAGCGCAAAGGGTTGAATAGCAGAAATTCTCCCTATCGACCTTTATGCCGCACGACTCAAGCGCCAGGGAATAGCTCTCCCTCATCTCCTCGGATGATGAAAGCAACAGCATTTTCGTCTCTATCCTATTTCCAGGCAAATTCAGCGGATTCCTGATTTTGGGCGTGCTATTGATTATATACTCCTCGATTATGGTATGAATCACGTACCTTCCGTATTCGAATTGTATGCTGGACCTAGCGCTTTCATGCGATTTGTCAACATCCCCCTGAGTGATATTATTTCTATCCTCCGGGAGGGTGTAGCATCCGGAAGCGTGTACGAATTTGAGGTCCTTGCCGCTTATCCCCACAAAAACCGTCTGAGGCAGCTCATCGACATCAGTCTTCAGATCCCTCACTATATTGCTTATTGATTTTTGAACTTCCGTCAGGTTGACTATCACCCCGTGATGTATGCCCAACGCCTTAGTTTCCTTTATGGATTCGATTTCCAATTCGGACTGATCGTTTATTTCCGCCACAGCGG
>CADBSO010000058.1 GCA_902797395.1 uncultured Spirochaetales bacterium | reverse complement strand
CAAATGGCTTTGCGACCCAAAGCGCGCATATGCGGCGCATATCCGGCGATTGGATATGGCAGAATAAATGTATTCGGACATAGCCTTTTGAAATGAGTTTTGAAAAAGTCCTTAAAAAATTCGGAGGTTAAAATTCCTTCATTCGGGTAGCTGTTTCTTTTCTTGTTGTTTGTGACAAAATCGCATTTCCATGCATATGTATGATAGATGCGCGAAACGGAAGCTTTGGCTTTCAACGCATCTGTTTGAAAAACGAGGGGGAAGCGGATATATTATGAAATGGCGCGGTAAAGGCGATAAGGCAGTAGCGTATGATGATATTGTCATCGACGAGGAGTTCAGGCGTAAATTTGCCGACTACTGTTTGATGGATGACTATTACATGTCGGTGTTTTTCAAAGATGAGTTGGCAAGCGCGCAGTGCGTGTTGAGGATTATCTTGGGGAAGCCCGATTTGCAGGTGGAGTCAGTCAAGGTTCAGGAGGAACTGTTCTCTTCCACTGGTCGACGGGCGATGCTGGACGTGGTTGCGACGGACAGTGTTGGGGTCGTTTATGATATCGAGGTGCAGAGGGCGGATTCCGGCGCGGATCCGTTGAGAGCGAGGTATTATTCAAGCCTTCTGGATGCGAATATGCTGGCTGCCGGAGCCGAATATGATGAATTGCGTGAGAAGTATGTGATATTTATAACGGAAAACGATGCGCTGAAATGTGGCTTGCCGATATATCATGTCGATAGGACGGTTCGGGAGATCGCAAGTGGTTTTGGCGACGGTGACCATATAATTTATGTCAACGGCACATGCCGTGATGGCGGGACTGCGCTCGGCAGGCTAATGCAGGATTTTTTCTGCAGGAACGCTGATGGCATGCATTACGATGAGCTGAAGGCCAGGACTAGGAGGCTTAAGGAATTCGATAAGGGAGGTGAGAACATGAGCGACGTGATAAGGGAATTGATAGAAAAGTGCAGGGAACAAGGTCGTGAAGAGGGCATGGAGAAGGGCATGGAGAAAGGCATGGAGAAAGGCATGGAGAAGGGCATGCGATCCGCACAGGTTAAAAATGTCCGCACTATGCTTGGGAAAGGATTGAATGTTGAGGAGATATCCGAATATTTGAGTCTGTCGGTGGAGGATGTCGAGGCCTACGCTAAAGCCGGAATTTGATGTCAATTGCCATGGTTTTTGCGGTGGGTTTCAGGCATGTGGCTTTCTTGAAGAACATCTGGTTCAAAACAGCTTTCGCTTCATTTTGAAATGGGTTTTGGGCATTTCCAAAAAACCTCAGAGTCCGATTTCGCCAATGCCTTTCAGGTTTGAAAACCACAGGCGTTCTCCAGATATTAGGTTTTCAGAAGCGTCATTTTGAAAAAACCTCAATAGAATAATAGAATAATTATCAGCTGCCTTCTGAATGGCGACAGGGCTTGCCGGAAGCGGGCGGTGAAATTTCATTTAGGAGAAAACGTATGGAAAGTTTTTTCAGGCTTAAACAGCATCGTACTTCGGCTAAAACCGAGTATCTTGCTGGTCTTACGACATTCCTCACGATGGTTTACATACTCATTGTGAATCCCGGCATCTTGAACGCCGCCGGTATGGATTGGGGGTCGGTATTCACCGCGACGGCGCTCTCGGCGGCTATTGCAACGCTTGTTATGGGTCTTTGGGCGAATCTTCCTTTCGCTCTTGCGCCGGGAATGGGTCTCAATGCCTTTCTCGCATTCACTGTGTGCGGAATGATGGGATACAAGTGGCAGTTTGCTTTGGCGGCTGTATTCGTGGAAGGAATCATATTCCTTGTTCTCACCGCATTCAATATAAGGGAGGCCATAGTTGCCAGCATACCGGACAATCTCAAGAAGGCGATAGCGGTTGGAATCGGGCTCTTCATAGCATTCATAGGAATGCAGAACGCTGGAATCATTGCTCCGAATCCTGCTACTGCTGTTGAGCTTCATACATTCAAGACCGCAAGTGGATCTTATGCGCCTATTGTTGCGCTTCTTGGATTGATAATCACTTCCATATTGGTTGTGAAGAAGGTTCCGGCCGCGCTTCTTATCGGAATCGCCCTCACGACTTTCATTGGCGTTCCGTTCGGAGTGACCGTATGGAATCCGGAAGGTTTGAAATGGGCTCCGCCTGAGATGAGCAAGACTTTCCTCGGATGCTTGGATGGCTTGAGCATGATTAGAAGCAGCAAGGATTGGTTTGACTTCATGGTCGTCATGTTCACTTTCCTCTTTGTTGACATGTTTGATACGGTCGGAACGCTTATCGGTTGCGCAGTTAATGGCAAGATGACCATAAAGGACAAGTATGGCAACACCACGATTCCGAACGTCAAGCAGGCTTTGTTCGCTGATGCTGTTGGAACTACAGTCGGCGCTTTGTTCGGAACCTCAACCGTAACGACATTCGTTGAGAGCTCCTCAGGCGTTGTTGCTGGCGGAAGAACAGGCCTTACGGCTTGCACGACTGCCGTGCTTTTCCTTTGCTCTTTGTTCCTTGCTCCGCTGTTCTGCTCGGTGCCGTCCGCTGCGACTGCTCCGGTTCTCATCATAGTCGGTCTCTATATGTGTTCGCCGATTGCGGAAATCGATTTCACAAAGGACTTCTCGGAAGCGATTCCGGCTTTCCTTACGGTTGCGTTCATGCCTTTGGCTTATTCGATCGCTGATGGCATTATGTTCGGTGTTATTTCTTATGTCATACTGAAGTTGGCGAAGGGTGATCTCAGGAGCGCTTTGAAGCCCGCAACGCTTGCGATTTTCGTTCTTTTCATTATCAAACTGGTTCTCAATAACACGAATCTGAAATAGGCGTTCGGAGCATCATAGGGCTTTAATGCTTTTTCTGGCAATCCTGCAGGGTTCTCGCGACTTTGCGGGATTGCTTTTTTTTTAAGTTTCTTAAATAATTTTCCTGAGGTTTCTTAAGAGGTTTAGGCACGCTTTGGGGCGGAAATTCTAACGCAGGATAAGGCTTTGCGCCTATCCAAATGGCTTTGCGACCCAAAGCGCGCTTATGAGGCCGCATATCCGACGACCGGATATGGCAGAATAAATGTATTCGGACATAGCCAAAGCATTTTGAAGAGAAACTTTTCTTAATGGAGTTAATCAGATGTTCAAGACTTTCAGATTCGGCGGGATTCATCCCGATTCCTGCAAGGAATACAGCAAGGAGTCGCCTATAGAAAGGCTTCCTATGCCTAAGATGCTGACTGTTCCGATGTCGATGAGCGCAGGCGCTCCCGCCAAGCTTGTTGTCGGCGTGGGTGATGTGGTGTCGAAAGGCCAGCTCATAGGCGAGAAGAGCGGCTTTGTTTCCGCCAATGTCCATTCGCCTGCGGATGGTGTTGTCAAAGAGATCGTGACCGTGACGCTCCCTGCCGGGAACTCATGTTCGGCTGCGCGCATTGAAACGAACGAGGAGCAGTCGGATCCGTTTTCAAAGCGCCTTGACGATGAGAGCGTGGCAAAATTATCAAAGCAGGAGCTTGTTGCGATAGTCGAGAGAAGCGGAATAGTCGGCATGGGCGGCGCGGCATTCCCGGCGAATGTGAAATATGGTGTGAAGGACGGGGTAAAAGTCGAATATCTTCTGATAAACGCTTGCGAATGCGAGCCGTATCTGACTTGCGATTGCAGGCTGCTTGTCGAAAGGCGCGCTGAAATCATAAAGGGCATAAGGGTTCTCAAGAGTCTTTTCGGAAATCCGGATACGCGACTTTGCACGGAAGCGAATAAGAAAGCGGAGGCTGAGGGGCTTATGGCGGAAGCCGGCAGCGGTTCGTTTGCTTTGGAGATTCTGAAGACCAAATATCCGCAAGGAGACGAGAAATCCATAATAAATGCTGTTACAGGCCGTGAGGTTCCCTCCGGAAAGCTTCCGCTGGATGTTGGATGCGTGGTGGTGAATTTAGGCACGGCAGTTGCTGTTTATGAAGCGGTTTATTACGGAAAGCCTTCATATGAAAGAGTGGTTACGGTTACTGGAAAGGGTGTGAGGCATCCAAAAAACCTTCTGTGTCCTGTCGGAGCGCCGGTCAGGAGCCTGCTCGATTTTTGCGGCGGGCTGGCGGAAGGCGCAAGCATGATCATATCCGGAGGTCCTATGATGGGATTCTCTTTTTATGATTTGGATACGCCTATAGCAAAGGCGACATCCGGAATACTTGTTCTCGACAAGGTTTCTGAAAAGAAGGAATACCCTTGCATTTCCTGTGGCCGATGCGCCGCCGCTTGTCCGATGAGGCTTGTTCCGACGAGGATGTATAAGTTTATAATGAATGAAAGGGTTTCAGATGCGATCGACATCAACCTCATGGATTGCAGGGAATGCGGATGCTGTGAGTTCTCGTGTCCGTCGGGCATACCTCTTGTTCAGGGATTCAAGATGGGTAAGAAGATTTGGAGGTCAAGGAAATGAGCGATAGGAAGTTCACGATAGCGACATCTCCTCATGTTCACTCGAAGGAGACGACGCCCCAGATAATGCTCTGGGTGTGTATTGCGCTTCTTCCGGCGTGCGCGTGGGGTGTGTATTCGTTTGGATACAGGGCTTTTTTGGTTCTGGCGGTTTCAGTCATAAGTTGCGCGGCATTTGAGTACGCATGTTCCAGGCTTTTGTTTGGCAGAAGCACGCTTGGAGACTGTTCGGCATTGGTGACAGGACTTCTTGTTGGAATGAACCTGTCTGCGGCGGTTCCGCTTTATATTCCGATCCTTGCCTCGTTTTTCGCTATTGTCGTCGCAAAGATGACATTCGGCGGTTTGGGTCAGAATTTCATAAATCCTGCGCTTGCGGGAAGGCTTTTCGTTTTCTTTTCGTTTACTGCCGCAATGTCGGTTTTTCCGCAACATAAGGTGTGGACGAATTCCGGAAACATCTCATATCCGTCTTCGGCGCCGTATCTTCAGACTTCTTTTGACATATCCTCCGCTTCGGTGACATCGGCAAGCCGCGTGGCTTCTGATGGTCATGCGTCTTCGTCAAGCATCGCTTTGAAGCCTAAGGAGGCGGATGCCCGATCTATAAGGCAGGGCGTGGATGCGGTGACAAGCGCATCACCGCTCGCTTCATACAAATCAAACCCTCTTTCAAAGAAATTGAATAACTTGCAATATATGGAGGAAATAGGATATCCGTATACCAGGTTTGCGGCTGACATATCGGGAAAAATTCCCATAAGCCCTTATGTGATTGATGCGTTTTTCGGGTTTAAGAACGGATGCATTGGCGAGATATCGGGTCTCCTTTTGCTTGTAGGAGCCGTCATATTGATCGCCAGAAAGCTGATCTCATATGTCATACCGGTCTTTTATGCGGGCGCATATGCGCTTTTGGAATGGGTTTTCGGCGGGCTTGTCTACGGGCAGGGGCTTTTCGCCGGAGAGCCTGTGTTCTCGCTGCTTACAGGTGGAGTGCTTTTGTGCGCGATTTTCATGGCAACGGATATGGTGACTTCTCCTATTACCAAACAGGGGCATATGGTTTATGCTGTTCTGCTGGCTTGCATGACATTTCTCATAAGGAGGTTTTCGGCGCTTCCCGAAGGGGTCAGCATTGCTCTCATGCTCGCCAATATCGCAACGCCTACCATCAACAGATATTGCAAGAGAAGGGTTTTCGGGGTGGCAAAATGAATCAGGCTGTGAAAAACAACAAGAGGAATTTCAATCCCATTGCGGTTCTGATGATACTGTGCTGCTTCCTGGCGGTTGTTCTGGCGCTTGTCGATTCCGCGACGCGACCCGCGATTGATGCCAGAAAGAGGCAGGAGGAGCTGGAGGCGTACCAGGAGATATCGCAGGGGTATGATATAGTCGGAGCGCTTTCGACGGATGGTGTCGCTGAGCCGGTGCTGTCATACTACAACATTCGCAGGGGCGACGCGAAAGGCTATATAGTCAATTTGACTGGATCGGGATATGGCGGCGCATTCAAAATGGCTGCTTGCTATGATTCGTCGGGCAAGCTTTTGGCTGCCAGGATGCTTGAGAACTCCGAGACTCCGGGACTTGGAAAGAATAGCGAGGAGAGCTGGTATATGCCGCTTTTTGCGAAAGGCTCGTCCATTCCGGCATCTAAGAATGATCTTCCTGAAGAGGATCGGGCGCTTGTCACCGGAGCTTCCGTGACATTTGCCGGCGTATCCCATGCGTTGTCTGCAGGAAGCGAATGGGTCAGGAGGAGGGGAATATGAAAAAGGAGCTGACCAAGGGATTCTTCAAGGAGAACCCGACTTTCATTCTGGTTCTGGGGCTTTGTCCGACTTTGGGCGTAAGCACTAGCGTTTCAAACGCCATAGGCATGGGAATAGCCGCCACATTGGTGCTCGTAGGCTCTAATTTTCTGGTTTCAATGCTCAAGGACTACATAGCTGATTCCATACGCATTCCGAGCTTCATAGTGATAATCGCGTCGTTTGTTACGGTGGTTCAGATGGTTATGAACGCGTATTTGCCTGACCTGTATGCCGCTCTTGGAGTGTATTTGCCTCTAATAGTTGTGAATTGCATAATTCTCGGCAGGGCCGAGGCTTTCGCATCGAAGAACAGTCCGCTGGCTTCCGTGATGGATGCCATAGGAATGGGAATCGGGTTCACCATGTCTTTGACGATGATCGCTCTGATAAGGGAGGTCATAGGCAATGGCACAATCAGTTTTTTCGCATGGAAAATAGCATTGCCGGGGCTTAAGGACAATCCGGTTCGCGTGCTTGCCGCTCCTGCGGGCGCTTTGCTTTTGATGGGCTATCTGAAAGCCATGTTCAATAAGATACAGGAGAAGAAAAAATGAGGCTTGTCGCTCTTCTTATCACATATGTGTTCATAAACAATTTCATTCTTGTGCAATTCATGGGCCTGTGTCCTTTCATAGGCGTTTCGAAGAATTCCGAGAGCGCAATCGGAATGGGTCTGGCGGTTACGTTCGTAACTGCGGTTTCCAGTACCGTTTGCTATTTGATATACTATTATCTTTTGGTTCCGTTTTCGCTTGAATATTTGCAGACGGTGGTATTCATACTTGTCATAGCGTCGCTGGTTCAAGTGGTGGAAAGGTTCATTCGCGTTACTTCGCCTTCATTGTATAAGGCATTGGGAATATATCTTCCGCTTATTACGACGAACTGCATAGTGCTTGGAATTTCCATAATAAACATAAACGAGAAGTACAACCTTCTGGAGAGTTTTGTTTCTTCCGTTGCGGCTGGACTGGGTTTCACGCTCGTTATAATCCTTATGAGCAATATACGGGAGAGACTCGAGTTGAGCGATGTTCCGAAATCCTTCAGAGGGCTTCCGATCGCGTTTGTTACGGCTGGTCTCATGGCTTTGGCTTTCATGGGATTCGACAGGGCTATAATAAGCAATCTGCATTTGGCATAGGGAGGTATGAGCATGGGAGTTGTTTGGGCGTTTCTGATAATGTTCGTTCTCAGCGCCGCTCTTGCCGGTTTTTTGGCATTTGCGGATAAGAAGCTCAAAGTCGAGAAGAATGAGAAACTCGAGGCATTGGAGGGCATTATGCCCGGTGCGAATTGCGGGGGCTGCGGATTCGCAGGCTGCAGCGCTTACGCCGAAGCGGTCTCAAAAGGAGAGGCAAAGGCCGGATTGTGTTCTCCTGGCGGAGATGATCTTGCGGCCGCTATGGCGGAAATAATGGGCGTTAAAGCCGATAAGGTTGAAAGGAAAGTCGCTTTTGTGTTTTGCAAAGGCGATAAGGTTGCGGCCGCGCATAGCAGCGATTATTCCGGAATTAGGGATTGCCGCGCGGCGTCTTTGGTCTTCAATGGCTCCAAAGGCTGCAAGTCGGGATGCTTGCAATTGGGAAGCTGCATGAAGGTCTGTACGCACGATGCGATAGGATATGATGGATTCGGCAATGTGGTTGTGGATCGGGACAAATGCGGCGGTTGCGGACAATGCGCTGCGGTTTGCCCCAATGGGGTGATAAGGCTTGTTCCGTATGAGGCCGAATGGGCAGTTGCTTGCAATAACAAGCAGAAGGGCGCGGAAGTGAATAAGGTTTGCAAGGTCGGATGCATAGGGTGCGGAATTTGCGTGAACAAATACCCTGAATCCGGATGCGTCATGAATGAGTTCCTTTCAGTTGTGGATTACGGCAGGAGCTGTGATCAGATAGAACAGGCGGCTGCGGCTTGTCCGAAGCATATCATCAGAAGCGTCAAATGACGGCGCATGCGTTTCAAAAGCATTGGCTATGTCCGAAAGTTTGACTGATAGGACAGAGCCGCAGAGCCGGAGAGGTGCTGGAGAGGCGCGCTTTGGGGCGAAAAGCCT
>CADBSO010000057.1 GCA_902797395.1 uncultured Spirochaetales bacterium | reverse complement strand
GGCAGCCACGCGCACGCCTCGTCCTGCGGGTCGGCGCAGCCGGACGCCGCGAGCCAGTCGCGGTTGAGCGCGGCGAAGCCCTCGGGCCCGGTCACGGCGCCGCCGTCGTCAGATTCCAACCCATGGCAAGCGAGCTCATCGTATTGCGGAGTTTCCTTGCAAGCGCCAGGCACGTATTCGAAATCCTCATACCATTTATCATTATCAGCGGAATCAGTACTATCGCATGACACCGGCTCCGCACTAAAGCCAACAGCCTCTTCGGCCAATTCAGAATCAGCAAAGCCCTCAACATCCTCGATATCCATGAAATCAGAACCATAGAAGCTTTCAGCAGCAGACTGATCCTGAGACGGGCAGAAATCATCCCACCATTTTTTCACATATCTGCGATGCGGAGTCTCGCAAGCGCATTGGTCGTCAGCAAACGCAACATCCTCACCGGGACAAGCCTGCGGAACTACAATATGATCGGATTCCTTGAAATTAGGGGCGACATAATAATCATTTATATCGTATTCCCTAGACCAATCACGATCCTTCCAGCCATCCAATCCGGACTCTGCCGCAAGCATGAGCTCCTCAGGAGCCGATCCGGAATTGAAACCGTAATCCAAATACTTATCCGATTCCCTATCAGCATCATCAAAAGACTCTACCCACCTATCCTTCATCGGAACATACGGCAAATCAGTATCAGCGGCAGGTTGCGCGCCCGCAACCCAATCATCATTCGCGAAATCGTAATCACTAATATTCTCATCAAGATCACAAGCATCCGCCGCGGATTCGTCATCAGCGTATGACTCTGGCATCACGCCGGCTGAAACCATTGGTTCGGGCTCATCCGCATGGGACAACATCGACCCCCATGGCGCATCAGCCGCATCAAGGCCATCATCCGCAAAACGGAGCGCCGAAGCAGAATCCGGATCGAATGCCGAACGCCACCTGGCCATCTCATCATCAAGAATCCTCTCATTCATCGGAATGAATCCGGGTTCATCATCACGCCCTTCATCAGCATCCGGGAAGTCCTCGACATATCGATCCCTTATGGGAACAAAGACGGACTCAATTTCAGGAATATTCTCCGATTGACAAGCGCACCATTCATTAGAATCCCTAATCGCCTTGGAAATATCATCGACAGCAGGATCGTCATCCGAAACATCCAACGCACGCCCCAACACATCACCAACACCATCCTCAGACGGCTTAAAACTCAACAAAGCGGAGTTCAAACTACTTTTTATGTCGTCTTCATCATTGGGACCAAGATATATGACTTTGGAACCGTTCGGCCCAACATATATTATACTATCGGAAAGAGAATCCCTTCCATCATCGGACAAAGCCTCATCGGAAGCCGTCAGCAACTTCGGCGACTCATACGAAATCATCGAACTCGGATCAATATCGTCAGCAATAGCAGAGTCATCAGCCGAATCCATCTCATCAGGGAATGGCTCAACCCATCTGTCTTTCACCGGCACGAAGCCTATATAATCATCCTGCTCGTCAGCAAAAGCATCGACTCTGAACCCATTCAACGCATCCAAATCGCTGCCCTCCGGCGCAGATGTCGCATAATCCGCCATTTCCGATTCATTTCTGACAACGCATTCGTTCGCAGGAAGATCAAGCTTCAATGCGGAATCACTATCAGCTCCGGAAGCAACGGCTTTGTCTTCGGCAACCGCTGAAGCAGTCTGAGCAGGACTATCATATGTGAAGTCATCCCACCATTTGTTCAAAGGGAACGTATAGCCAGACAGCGGATTGTCATCATCGCTGTCGCTCATGTTGCCATCGTCCGATCCTATGGCCGATATGACATTTTCCGGCTTCAGGAACGAATCCATTATATTATTCGTCAAGCCCAGCCTGTCATCTTCGCTCTTCTCAAGGAACACAACATATTCGCTTTCAGGAACCCCAATGCTCGCAGAAGGCTCCGGAATGACATATTCAGCCGGATCCCCAATGTAATCAAATGGCGGAACGAATGATGGTTCCGCATCACTTCTGACATTCAACTCGCGAGCCGGATCCTCAACGCCGGATAGATACTCGAACGGTATCCTCCTCTGCGGGGCAAGACACAAGCCGTTCTCGTATTCGGGGACATGCTCATAAGCCAGCTGTTTGTCATCATACTCCTTCGACAGCAACGACAGAAGCTCCGGATCAACAGCCGGCATATCCGATGCGTTCGAAATGATCTGCTCATCATCCGATTCGTCGGAAACCGCAACCCCCGGCACATATTCGAAATCCTCCCACCATTTTTCATTTTCGCAAGGAGCCAGACTAGCCTCGGAAAGAACACACGGCTGATACTCATCGGGATCCGAACACGAACCGCCATCAGCGGCAAACATATCCTTATCAAAGAAATCCCTATTGTTATAGCCTTCGTTTATGTTGTACCCCAATTTGTCAAAGGGGGCAACACCGCTCTCGCAAAGCTCAAACGGAGGCACATATTCAGCCGCCTGATCATCACAATTTCTCGGATTGTCCTCAAAACCATTCGGCAGCGTATCGTGGAAGTGCGCAAACGGGAACGTGCTCGAAGGCTTTTCGCAATACGGCACGTAGTTGAAATCCTCCCACCACTTGTACCCCTGATAGTCATCCGATGCGGAAACGCCATCGTCATCCTTGTCGGAGTCAACCGAATCGTAATGACCCGCATTAAGGAAATCAAAACCGTCATTATAGACCTTGTGCTCAGCAAAGGCCTCCTCCGGATCAAGGAGATCAAGCTCATCCAGCCAATCCGGACGATCATATCCCTCAATCACGCCGTCAGCATACAGCTCCTCCGGCTCCCATTCCGTCTCCTCATCCGGGACATATTCCGGAGCCTCAACATAGTGATCGGGGGAGACGTCCTCGCTATACAACGCGTTTTCAATTCCGGTGTCACGCGCAAACATGGCGGGCGAATCATCAGCGTAGGATGCGAATACCGGGTCCTCATGATAGTATATGCTGTCCTCCATCTGATCGGGATCATCCGGAAACGCCTCGACCTCAAGCGCCGGCTCTTTTGAATTGCCATCATCGAAACCAGCGGGAGCTCCGATTACCTGCAGCTCATCATCAGCCGCTTCCTTTCCCTGCTTATCAGCCTGATCGGCAGCCTGAGCGGATTTCATATCAGCATAAATCTCGGAAAGCCTCCTGCTGGGCTCTATCTCCTCTATGAAGTCCCATTCATCATCATCGACGCAAGCAAGAGAGTCATCCTCATCGGGATCCTCACCGGCTTTGCACTCGAAGCATTCGGTATAAGCATTCGGCTCCAGATCGTCTTCGGCTTCATCTTCCCTGCAATTCCATTTCTTCTTTATGAACATGGCCACGCCGTATAGCACCACAGCCGTTGCCAGAACAGGTATGCTCCTATCCAAAAACAGCCTGAGATCCGCACTCGAGATCAAATTGTTCGGAAGCGCATAGAACAACACCACCGAAGCAAACACCACCACTAAAAACAGCGTGAATAAGATCGTCTTGAATACTGTCTTGAAAACATTAGTTTTTTCCGCCACGACAAACTCCCTTCCGACTTGTCTGATAAACCGGTTTCCAGAGCAAACCGCGCATAGGGCGCAATCCTACTCCAAATTATGTCTTATTCTACTTATTTTTTGCCTTTTTGCAATATAGTAGTATCATTATAATGTTATGAAAATCGATAAAAGACTACTGGTTTTAGCAGCCGCCGGCCTGTTGCTGACGGTTTTAGGAATATTCGGACCAAGCGGTTTCATGCAGAACAGGAAAAAAAGCGAAAATATCGCCGAAATGGAAAGCAGAATCCGCGACAAGTACGGAGAGGAAGCCCGCGAATCAGCATCAGCCATAATCGAGCAAATGGATTATGCGTCGGTTCAGAAGGAAAAGGAAGAAAACGCACCAGCCGAGTTTCTTTCGGGGAAAACAACGGTTTTCCGTACGGTTCTGGCATCCGGAATCAGTCTAATCGCATTTTCAGCGTTCTTAATCATTGCTGGAAGACCGAGGAAAAAAGACGATTCGGAAAACGAGGACGACATGACAGAAACTGAATCAGAGGGAAGCGACGGCAAGTGCCCCCTGCTGGATGTCTCCAACAAAAAGGAACTTGCAAAACTTGCGAAAATTCTCAAAAACAATGGCATAGCCATTGTTCCATGCGATACCATCTACGGAATCTGCGCCAAAGCGAACAGCGAAAACAGGCAAAGGATATTCGATATAAAGAAAAGGGATCAAAGCAAAAATCTGATTACGCTATGCAGCAAGGATGCCGCACGATCAATGCTTGGAGACCGATGTCCGAAAACCGTTTTCGACATATGGCCCGCCCCTCTCAGCGTAGTAGCCAAGGATGAAAACGGCGCTTCGATATGCATCCGCGTGCCAAAAAGTCCGATAATCGACCGCATAACGCAATCCGCAGGACCAATATACTCAACATCCGTCAATATTTCAGGAGAACCCGAACTCAACAGCCTTGATGAAATAAAATCACAATTCTCGGATTCGGTTGATGCCATCGGATACGCAAGCAATTGGGCTCCGG
Source organism: uncultured Spirochaetales bacterium (assembly GCA_902797395.1). GTDB lineage: Bacteria > Spirochaetota > Spirochaetia > Sphaerochaetales > Sphaerochaetaceae > UBA9848. The sequence continues at coordinate 33,432 of CADBSO010000057.1, read as the reverse complement.
ACTCCTCAAGCACCATCATAGACGTCACATCATATCCGTTTCAAATCCTCAGAACGGGAGCGATGAGCAAAAACGAAATAATAGAACGCTTCAAAAAAGACGGATTTACCGTTTCATAAGGTTTGGATAGGCGCAAAGCCTGAGGTTTTGGCTCTTGCGAAACAAAGCCAGAGATGTCATCAGAAAACCGAAAGCACATCTGAAACATCTCTAACCAGCCTATCCTCCACACCGCCATCCTGCCTGAAAATGACAATGCATTCGTCAATCCGGAATATTCTTATGTTCTTTGATTGTCTCGAAAGGGCATTTCGGAGAAATCCGATTGACGCATCGGAAAGAACGACCTTATACCCGGTTTCGCTTTTGGCATACGACTCCGTCCCGTCATTTGAAATAGTCTTGATGACATAACGCATCGGAGGTATGAAATCGTTCGAATACGCAAGAAATCCAAGCGAATACAGGCCCTGCAAATCTTGGGAGAGAATATTGAACTTAGCCATTTTTTCGGCAATGGCATTCTGATTGTAATTGTTTTTTGACAAATTCCGTATCGCTGCCTGGCATGAAAGCATATTGCTAAGGTTCACCAATCCGTGCGAATCCGCGCACGAACTGCCATCGCAGTAGTACTCCTCTATCAACGTCGGATCAGCTTCAAGCATTCCCGCTATGCGAACCGAATTGAAAACGCCATCAGCCATAGCTTTCGGAAACCCAAGATAGCCGCCCAAATCAGATGCATCGCTCTGATTGAAACAATTGGAATAAAAGGCCAAAAGCCCCCCTGACCCCCTATCAAACACAGCTATATTGATATTGCTCTCATACGATGAAAGCTTTTTTGAAAGCGCTTTGCAAATATCGTAATCGACGGTTAGCTGAACAGATCCGCACTCGTTTTCATCCGTATCAGAACGAGAAGAAAGCAGATATGCGTCATATTCCCTCTCAATGCCGCTCAAACCATTTCTAGCAAACGGATCTATCCCTCCGACAAGCTTCCTGAAACCCGAAGAAGCGTCCCTGTACACTCTATCATACCCCACTTCGTAATACAATATGCCGACAAGATTGTTCCTCAAAATGTCGTTCTCAATCGAGTTTTTGACAAACGCATTGGAATTTTCCGACAAAACCACATAGCCCGACTCCCTACCCCTCAGACTATCCTTGGTCACAACGACGGAGCAATGCGGCGAAATCACCGAATTAACCCTGCTGAAGACATCCGGATCGGACTTTGACGCCCTATTTATGGCGGAAATATCCAGGACGAGTCTGCTCACTGGCATGTCTATGGCCAATTCGTTCATGTTCCTGTCGAATATCGTACCTCTTCTCGAAGCGATTCGCATGAGCTCAATTGATTGCTCTCCCGAAAGCTCTTTATCGGAAGCGAAGCGGCAATGATTGAAAAGCACGAGGCACATGACACCAAAGACAATCATTGCAAGCAATGCCGCATAAACAAGATATACGTTTTTACTTTTCACGAGGAAATCTCCAAAACCGCCATCCAACAGGCGCGAGCAATCTCGAACGCCATGCGTCAGATCGCTTCTGCGCTCCAGCGAGGCATAATCATCAGCTACGTCGGGAAAACTGACGGACGAGGCAGAGCCTAATCATTTTCAAAAATCCTTCAGGTCAGTTCCAAAAGCCTTGGAATTCAAAGACGCCTGCGAATTTTCAAAGCGGAAAAACAGCAGAAAACGCGAAAACGCTGCCGCATTTCAAGGCTTTTTGCCGGTTTTATGGCCGAAAAGGCTTTTGGCGAATTCGGAATCTGAGGTTTTTGGAAGCGCCATTTACTTTAAAAAGTTGTCCGATTAGTCTATAATATAACAAGTTTTTTTGCAAAAGAGGGTTCATCTGAAATATGGCAAGCGAAAAAAGAAAAATTGCAGCTCCTGTTACCGTATTATCAATTCCGATATTCATATTCTTTGCAATTTTCTTCGCAGTGCCTTCCCTTTCAGAGGATCTGTTCGGCGTCAGCGTGAAAAAAGGACAGTATAGCAGCGTTTCTAGTGTTTCCGAAAGGCGGAACGCATACGAAAGCAAAGCAAGCGAATCGCAAGAGAATGCTCACGGATCCGATTCCAAAACCAACACCACCGCCCCTGATAGCGGCAGTGCGGAGCAGAATACAGCCTACATAAAGGCGGAAAGGGTTGATTTCACCAAATCCGATAGCGCGATCCAAAACGAAAGCCAATCCTCTGATGCAACGTTTTTCAACTTGCGCGACATGAGCAAGAACGTAAGACAAGACATAAACGAAATAATCGTTGACGAGGAAGCAAGAAAAAGAGCATATGATTTCCTTAACGATCTGAATACTCAAATCTAATAAGCCGAATCATGTCGGATAGCACTTGCATATGGATGATATTTTTCTCATAATTGACGGATATAACATAATTTACAGAGCTTTCTTTGCCCTTCTGAACAGCAATGGAAAAACCACAAGCGTATCGGTTTTCTTCGCCTCGCTCCTGAATCTGCTGAAAACAACGCAAGCGAATCATCTAGCCGTTTGCATGGATTCCAGAGGACCCACGTTAAGGAAGCAGGCATATGCGGAATACAAAGCCAACAGAGAGAAAACGCCGCCGAAACTGCACGAGGAAACGGATCTGATACGATCCATACTCTCCTCGTTCAACATACCCGTGCTATCACAAGCCGGATACGAAGCGGACGATCTCATATGCTCGCTGCAAAGAAAATACAAAGGGAAAGCAACAATATACATAGCTTCCGGTGACAAGGATCTCCTTCAGCTTGTGAACGCAAGCAGCAAGGTGTTTCAACTGCGATGCGACGCCAAAGAAGAGCGGTGGACAACATACGATGATGACAAGGTCATCGAAAAATACGGAATTCCGCCCATAAAAATGGCATCGTATCTCGCATTGCTCGGAGACGCAAGCGACAATGTGCCGGGAGTCGCCGGCGTAGGTGATAAAAGCGCCAGAGAACTGCTCGCATCATACGAAAACATCGATGACATATATGCGCGATTGGAATCCGTAAAACCTGCTATCAGAAAAAAGCTCGAAGCGGGCAAGGATGATGCGTTCGCCTCGTTCGAACTCGTAAGCCTTGATAACGAAAAATATCTGTATGACTTGCAAGACGATGTGTTCGACAACTATTCAATCGAAAAAGCGAATGCCATTTCAGGAACAAAAGCGCTGGAAGACGCCGGCTGCATCAGAATCGCAGGACAAATAAGAAAATTCATGCGAGACAAAGGCCTATTCGACGAAAAAGAAGCGCAAACAGCAAGAGAAAAGGAAAAAACCGAAGCGAGCGCCGCAAACGAATGCGATTGCAAGGAAGCCGATATCGCATTGGCATCAAAAGCATTCAACGATTCGGAAAAGGTATCAGTGCTAATCAATGAAAGCCGCACGAAAGCGTTTTTCAGCACCAACGGCACAAGCTCATACAAACTGAACATCAAGGACCCTGCGAATCTGAAAGCATTCTGCAGAATGATCAGCGATAACGCATCGAAAATCATAGCGCTTGACGCAAAAGGACTCTACAAGCTCGCAAACGAGTGCGGAAACATTGCAATCAAAGGGCTTATGGACGATGTGAATGTCGAATCGTACCTTCTGGACAGCACCAAAGCGCAGGAAAGCATACCGTCCCTCGCGAGAAGCCATTTGGGGGAGAACCTTTATCACACAACCAAACAAACCCCTACCCTTTTCTCCGGTGAAGACGAATCCGATGATCCGCAGGACTCATCCTATGCCGCAGCGATCATGAGGATCCATAGCGCTTTGGCGAAAAAACTGGAATCGGAAAAGCTCTGTGAAGTCTACAGCAGCATCGAAAAACCGCTGATTCCAGTGATAAGCGAAATGGAGCAAAACGGAATATTAATCAATCCGGAGAAAATCCGCGAAATAAATTCGAGATTGGGTGCTGAAGCATCCGAGCTCGAAAGGAAAATATATTCACTCGTGGGAAGGGAGTTCAATATCCAAAGCCCAAAGCAGCTCCAAGACATATTGACAAATGTAGTAAAAGCGCCTCTTACAAAAAAAACCCAAACAGGATACAGCACTGACCAGCAAGTGCTTGAGGAACTAGCCGATGACTACGAAGTGATATCGCTCATACTGGATTACAAGGCGAAAACAAAGTTGCTGCAAACATATACGACCACATTGCTAGAAGATGTCAGTCCTTCGGACGGAAGAATGCATACCACGCTTCTTCAAACCGGAACGCAAACAGGAAGATTCTCCAGCGTCAGGCCGAACTTGCAGAACATCCCAGCAAGAACACAGGAAGGCAATCTGATAAGAGGCTGCTTCACCGCATCCAAAGGTCACAAGCTCATAAGCTGCGACTATTCGCAAATAGAGCTGAGGGTTCTCGCTCATTTGTCAAAGGATCCCAACCTGTGCCAATTCTTCAACGATGACTTGGATGTTCACAGAGCGACCGCGGCGGCCCTCAAAGGAGCGGATTACAACAGCGACAAGATCACAAGCAAAGACAGGGACAGCGCGAAAACAATAAACTTCGCTGTAATATACGGAATGTCCGCATTCAGCCTTGGCAAAATTCTGAAAATATCAAACAAGGAAGCGCAAAACTTCATAGACAACTACTTCGGGTTGTTCAAAGGTGTTGTGGAATTGAAAAACAGAATAATAGACGAGGCGAAACAAACCGGATATGTCATGACGGAATTCGGACGCAAGCGATTCCTAAGCGACATAACAAATCCAAACAAGGTTATAATGCAAAAAGCCGAGAGGCAAGCTTTGAACAGCACCATACAAGGCGAAGCTGCAGACATAATGAAAATTGCGATTCTCAAAACCGCCAAGGCGCTGGAATCCAACGGGAAAAAAGCCAAAATGCTGCTGACCGTTCATGATGAGATAATAGCGGAAGCCAAGAACGATAATGTTGAAGATGCCAAATCGATAATAAAATCCGAAATGGAAAATTCAGCGAAACTCCTCGTTCCTCTCAAGACCAATGCCTCTGATGGCGATAACTGGGGCGAATTATAAGAGGTTTTTCAAAAAACCCGTTTCAAATGATGCGAAACCTATTTTGAAACAGAGCGTTCTTTGAAAAACCTCTATTATATAACATATGTTATCTCTTTGAAAAAAATCATTAATTCGACTGCTTTCTAATGAATCCCTTGAATCTATCAACTCTAGGTTCAGGACTAAGACTCATATCAGCAAAAAGCCCCTTGCTGTAATATTCGCTGCCTATGCCAGCAACCATCGCAGCATTATCCGTGCAATACCTTATTGGAGGAATCGAAACATGAACGCCTTCGTTTCTGAGGCTCAGCACGCTATTGCGCAAAAGCGAATTGGCAGCTACGCCCCCGCCAACGCAAACACGCGGGATTGATGTTTCGGATATGGCGATTCTGATCTTATCGAATATGATTCCTATGATAGCTTTCTGAAACGATGCGCAAAGATTGACTATGGTATCCTGAGCTCCAGCCTTGAGGAATTTGCCTTTTTGATTTATCACAGCGGACTTCAGCCCGCTAAAGCTCATATCGTATTTCCTATACAGCTTCGGATCGAGTTTTGGAAAAGGAAATGCAAAAGCATTGGGATCGCCCTCTGCGGACTTTCTGTCAATTACAACGCCACCTGGATATCCTATGTCATAAAATTTAGCAACCTTGTCGTACACCTCTCCTATCGCATCATCTATGCTGGATCCCAGTATCTCTATGTCGTTGAAATCACGGACAACTGAAATCAAAGTATGCCCCCCCGAGACCAGAACTCCCAGATAAGGATAATCAAGACGCTCAACCATCTGGGAAGCATACAAATGCGCTAGAATATGATCTACAGAAATCAGAGGCTTTCCTGCGGCATATGCGTAAGCCTTGGCAAAGTTGACTCCAACAATAAGGGAACCAACCAGACCTGGCTTTGAAGTTACCGCAACCGCATCAATATCACGCTTGCTGATTCCGCCTTTGAGCAGGCAATTTGCAACAACATCGCTTATAAGTTCAACATGAAGCCTTGAAGCCAATTCGGGTACAACACCCATATACGGGCGATGTTTGGCAATTTGAGTTGCAACAACCTCGGATACGATTTGCGTGCCGTCGCTCACAAGAGCGGCCGCACACTCATCGCACGAGGATTCAATTCCTAAAACAAGCATAAGCCTATGCTCTGAAGATCTTTATTCTCTTAAGCAGACCGTTTCCATAGCTCTCCGTCATAAGTCCGCCTAAATCGCCAACAGCCTTATGCACGGCGCGCCTTTCATATGAATTGAGCGGTTCAAGAAAAACCGACCTTCCAGTGCTTTTCACCTTCTTCGCCTGAAAAACGGATTCCTTCAAGACCTTCTGCATCCTATCCTGACGATATCCGTCCACATCCAAAACAATCTTAATGCCGCTTTCCGAATACTTCCTAAGCATATAGGCGCTTACGATGATCTGTATCGCATCAAGCCTTTCCCCCTTATAGCCTATGACAAAGGAGCCTTCTTCGGTTTGCAGGTTCATGACGATCTTCCCCTTGCTTCCCCTTGACACGATCTCCGGCTTGAACTTGACGCCCATCCTGTCCGAAAGCCCGATTATATACGACACGACATCCTTCTCCATATCGCTTTCCGGCTCTCCAGTCGCGCTGGGCACCATCTCCTCCTCACCATCGTCTTCACTCTCAAACGGCTTGGCTGTCTGTAAAGCAGCCGGCTTATCCTCTTTCGCAGCGGCCGACTCGTCAATCAGAACCCTTATCCTTACAGAAGGCTTCTTGAACAGCCCGCGCTTTGTTTCGGAAATTATCTCATATTCAAAATCCTGGATCCTGAGCTCATCAATAGCATTCTGAACAGCCTCCTTCTCAGTAGCTCCATCAAATTCCAAATTCATATTCCTTATCTCCTATTCTTCTTGTTTTTCTTGGCTTTAGGCGGCAAGACCCTATAATTCGGATCATCCTTTCCCAAAGAGCCATTCTCAGCCGATTTTTCCGCAGCATCAGCCTTTCTGAGTTTGCCGTTCTCGTAAATCTGCTGCAAAATCGAGAGAATATTCATAACGGTCCAATAAACCAGCAATCCGGAAGAGACGCCATACAAGGAAAAGAACAATATTATCGGCAAGCCGTAAATCATGAACTTCTGGAATCCCTTCGTCTGACCGGCTGTGCTCTGACGCTGAGTCCATATCATTGAAAACACCATGCTCAAACCGTATATCACCGGCAATATATGCACCTGATTTCCCAAAAACGGAAGGCTAAAAGGCAAAACGCATACGGTTTCCGGAATGGAAAGATCCTCTATCCAACCAGGTATGAACATTGCGCCTCTCAGCTCAAAATGCTTATTGAGCAAGCCATAAACAGCAAACAGTATCGGAAGCTGTATTATCATCGGAAGAAGGGATGAGAATGGCGAGACATTGTGCTTCTTGTACAATGCCATTATAGCCTGATTCTGGGCCTGAGGATCATCCTTATACTCCTTTCTGATTTCCTCCAAACGCGGCGCGATCTTCTGCATCGCCGCTGCCGACCTGGCGCTTCTGGAATTCAACGGATACAGCAAAAGCTTTATCAGCAATGTGAGAAGTATTATCGATACCCCCCAATTCGGTATCCACCTATAGAAAATCTTCATAAGGAATTTAAGGATATTCTGAAGCCATGGGAAAGCGCCACCACCCTCCATTGCCTTGGACAGCGACAAATCCTTAAGTCCGAAATCGTTATCTTCCTTATAATCAAAACGCTGAAGCCTGTCCTTGAGCTGCGGCCCGATATAAGCGTATACATCATCGGATATCGCCAGCGAGCCATCCGAAGAAGGCTTAAGCGAATTGTTTCTCATCAAATAGATGCTGTTATCATGCGCGCTTCTTTTATAAACCGATACGGCGAACCCGTCCCTATCAGCGGGAATCATGACAGCGGAAAAGTACTTTCCAGTCCATTCAAACCAATCGAATCCGTTCTTATATGAAAAAACGCTTTTGGATGATCCATCGAAATTGATTCCCCTCTTCTTGCCATCCTTCTTCTTGAAGAATATGAAGGATCGAACCGTCCTTCCAGTATCAAGAATGTAAAAGCTTCTCGCATCGGCCGAAGAGCGGCCCTTGTCGCCTGCCGAAGGCGCCGGTCCCAAAAACGGAGCGAACTCCAATGTGTAAACGCTTGAGCCGAACGAATCCAAATCAGCTTGTGACAGACCGGATATGCTCGTATTCAGCTTAAGCATATACTGCTCGGACAAAACGAATGTCTTGCGCAGGGTCACATTCTTTCCGTTCAGATTGTAATCGCGCCTGAATGTTATGCTATCCGGCGTTTGCCTTTCGATATCAAATACTTCGTCGATCGGATTCCTGAGATCCGAGCCGCGGTAGAGCATGAATGCCTTGCTGTCAGGCACAGTCTTGCATATCATCTCAAGATCACCGCCGTTTTCCTTGTATTCATTCAACACCACGGATGATACGCTTGCGCCTTTGGTGTCAAAGGTCACCGTGTATATTCCGTTCTTCAATACAACAGATTTCCTCTCCGGCTCCAAGCCGGCAGCTTCAAGCGAAAGCGGGAACGGCTCGCTTATCAAATCCAAATCGGATTTTCCGGTATTGGAAACGCTGGAGCCAGTCGAGTCGCCGGCAACCGCGCTTGCAGCAGCCTCCTGCTTGCGAGCTTCTTCCCTCGCGCGCGCTTGATTGCTCCTGTTGACGAAAAATATGAACAAAGGAAGGATTATCAGAATTGCGACGCAACTTATTACAATTAGTTTCTTGTTCATCTAAACCTACTATGATCTTAAAAACCCGCCTTTTTCCAATGCTTTTACTAGCAGATCAGAAAGATCCTCATACTTGAAATCCAGTATGTCCCGCTTAACAAAAAAGGCGATATCGAAACCTTCCCTTATCCTCTGCTGATTGGTTCTAAGGATTTCCGATATTCGCCTTCTAATCAGATTTCGACCCACAGCACCATGCGTCTTCCTCTCGGGAACAATCACAAATCTGCTGCAGTTCTGGTCGTTTGGACAATACCTGACCAATATGGAACTGAAATAATACTTCTTTGACGAAAAAACCTTCTTGATATCATCACGCTTTTTCAGCATGCGGACTCTAGTAAGGCTTCTTCTCGTCACTAACACTGAGCTTCTTTCTCCCCTTGGCTCTTCTTCTCTTCAAAACCAATCTTCCGCCAGCCGTAGCCATCCTCGCCCTAAAGCCGAACTTCCTGTTCCTCTTGACTTTGCTAGGCTGATATGTCCTTTTGCCTTTATAACTCATGTTCTACCTCATCAATTGCCTTTCTTCTGTCTTGTAACGACTTTCTCGCTTACGCCCTTTGACTGCTTCACCTTTCCGGAATCCCTTCTCTCGACGCCTTCCTTCTTCACCTTGGCAGCCTTCTTATCGGAAGCCTTTTTCGACTTCTTGTCGGCTTTAGCGGTTTCATCCTTCTGCGGTCTCTCGACAAACTCCAGAATCGCAAGCTGCGCGGAATCGTTGTTCCTGTATCCGTACTTGATTATTCTCGTATAACCGCCATTCCTCTCAGAAAACAACGGAGCGATATCATTGAACAGCTTTGCAACCGCCTTCTCAGTATAGAGATGACGAGCAACCTGCCTATGAGCATGAACATTTATCGCTTTCGCCTTGCCATCATTCTCAGGATTGGCATCAGCGGAAAGCTTAGCTATCTCATTGTTCGCATTCCTTGCTCTGGTAACAAGCTTCTCTATGCACTTCTGCGTCGCCTTAGCCTTAGCAAGCGTGGTAACGATTCTCTCGTACAAAACCAGCGAAGTGCATTGTGAGCGCAACAGAGCCTTCCTCTCGGCCGAATTCCTCGACAATTCATTAAAACCATATCTGTGTCTCATTTTATACGTTCCTCATATTCATATGTTAGGCTTCTTTCAAAGCTCTTGTTTTTAAAATCAAAGCTCAAGATTGGTCATGCCCAACGAAAGGCCAAGACCTTCAAGCTTCTCCTTGATTTCCGTCAAGGACCTCTCGCCGAGAAGTTTCACCTGAAGCAACTCATCCTCGCTCTTCTGAACAAGCTCGTAAATGAAATTGATATTGGTCCTCTTCAGACAGCCCAAACTCCTCACGGACAAGCCAAGCCTGTCGATCGGGCTCTTCAACAATCCGGCCCTCTCGCTCTCACCTTGCTCTATCTCCTGCGAACTCAAAACCTCGCTCTTCTCGAAATTGATGAACTTCTGCAGAAATTCCGAAACTATGAACGCAGCCTGTCCCACAGCATTCACAGCGCTTATAGCGCCGTTAGTCCAAACCTCAAGCTCCAGCCTATCATAATCATTCCTCTGACCGACCCTTTCCGGCTCGACCTTGTAATTGACGCGCTGCACCGGAGAGAAAATGGAGTCAATGGCTATCGTGCCATATTGCTCAACAAGATAATTCTTCTGAACATCAGCCGGAATATAGCCCCTGCCAAAATCAACCTGAACATCAATGTCCATATCGACATCGCTTTCCATGGTGAGGATATGCAGATCGGAGTTGACGACCTCTATCCCATTTTTCGAGAAATCAGCTCCTTTGATTTCCCCAGGCCCCTTGCAGCTTATCGTCATCACCTGGGTATCGAATCCATCGCCAGGAACCCTCAATGCGAGCTTCTTCACATTCGCAATGATCTCCACGATGTCTTCCTTTACGCCAGGCAATGCCTCGAACTCATTTGAAATAGTAGACTGCTTTCCGTCCTTTCTCACATTGAAGACCAACGAACTCACAGCATATCCCTGAATGGATGACAGCAAAGCGCGCCTCAAGGTATTTCCGATTGTCGTACCGAACCCCCGTTCAAAAGGATAGGCTACGATCTTGGCATACTCCTTGCTGTCCCCGCCTTCCTCCTCAACGGAATACTTCACGGAATCCTTCAACTCCTCAATCGTTTTCGGAAGAGTCAAGCCCTTCAAGAGATTCTTTTTAACCATACTGCTCCTCAATCAAGATTACTTGGAATACAATTCTACGATCAGCTGCTCATTGACCTTCTGCAGATCCTGTATCTCGCTTCTCACAGGACTGGAGAGGAATTTTCCGGACATGGCATCAACATCAAGCGAAAGCCACGAAACGGTATTGTTCTCTTTCTTCGCAAAGCCGGAAAGATTCTCCCTGAAGAGATTCCTGTTCTGACTCTGCGGCCTGATGGAGATCGTATCTCCATCCTTAAGCGAATAAGAAGGAACGTCAACTATCCTGCCATTGACCATGACATGCCCATGATTTATGATCTGAGCAGCCTGGGATCTCGACTTGGCGAAATGAAGCCTGTAGACAACATTGTCAAGCCTTCTCTCGAGCAAGCTGATCATATTCTGACCCGTAACTCCGCTCATCTTGGTGGCTTTCTCAAAAGTAATATGGAACTGCTTCTCAAGCATGCAATACATCCTTTTGAGCTTCTGCTTCTCGCGAAGCTGCAAGCCGTAATCGGTATTCTTCTTGCCGCGAACCTTCGGATCCTTGCCCGGAGTCGATGATCTCTTTCCGGAATCGCCCTTCAAAGGGCATTTTCCGGAAGCGCACCTATCACCTTTAAGAAAAAGCTGAACCTGCTCAGCCCTGCAATATCTGCACTTTGGTCCTGTATATCTTGCCATAACCAACTATCTCCTTACAGTCTTCTCGTTTTTCTAGGCCTGCATCCATTATGAGGTATGGGCGTAACATCCCTGATGAGCCTGACCTTGAGACCTTCTTTTCCAATGGCCCTTATTGCAGTCTCTCTGCCGGAACCAGGCCCCTTCACATAAACATTAACCTCACTCAAGCCGTAGTCCTTGGCTTTCCTGATAGCGGTTTCCATTACTGTCTGCGCGGCAAACGAAGTGCTTTTCTTAGCACCCCTATAGCCCTGCGCTCCGGAAGAACACCAGGAAATGGTGTTTCCGTTCAAATCCGTAACGGTGATAATCGTATTGTTGAACGTAGCCTGGATATAAACATTGCCTTCGCGAACGGTCTTCTTTACCTTAGTCTTTTTTTTGGTAACAGCCATCTTGCATCTCCTTATTTCTTCTTGCCAGCAACGGTCTTCTTCTTGCCTTTTCTGGTTCTGGCATTAGTCTTGGTCCTCTGACCCCTGACAGGCAAGCCCTTCCTATGCCTCAAGCCCCTATAGCAACCGATATCCATCAGCGCCTTGATATTCTGAGCAACTTCCGAACGAAGCGAACCCTCAACCTTATACGAATCCTCTATTATCTTCCTGAGAACAGTCTGCTCATCAGTAGACAGCGAATTGATCTTCGCATCCGGATCAATGCCTGCTTTGCTGCAGATATCCATGGCGCTCTTGTTGCCGATGCCGTAAATATAAGTCAATGCGATTTTTGTTGCCTTGTTAGGCAAATCAACGCCTGCAATACGTGCCATTTTTTTTATTCTACCCCTTCTGTCTCTGTTTATGCTTCGGATTGGAACATACAATCCTGACAACACCATTACGCCTGATGACTTTGCATTTGTCGCAAATAGGCTTTACACTTGCTCTAACTTTCATACAAACCTCTTTACCTTATTTCAAACCGCATCAAAGCGACCTGCTCCTATTGCCGGAATACATGAGCCTGTTCTGCGACTTGATAATGCCCTCAATGCTACGCACTGTATCCAACTCCACACCAACCATAATGAGCAGCGATGTCCCGCCAAGCAGCATTGCGACATTTGAAGGAAAATGGAATATCAGCTGGACAATCGTCGGAAGCAAAGCGATGAAAGCCAAAAACAGGCTTCCCGGAAGGATTATCCTGTTAAGCACTTTCGTAAGATACTCCTCCATGTTGTCCGCCCTAACTCCCTGTATCGTTCCACCATTCTCCCTTATCTGCCTTGATATCTCAATCGGATTCAACGTCACTTGCGTGTAGAAGAAAGCGAACGCGATTATCAGGATGGTATGAACTATCAAATACGGATAACCCTGCGGGCTCAACCATGCCGCGAAACGGTTCAGCCATCTGACATTCGGTCCTAAAGCAGCAGCAATCTGCAATGGGAAAGAAAGAACCGCAGATGCAAATATTACAGGAATCACCCCTGACGGATTAAGTTTGAAAGGTATGTGCGAGCTCTGCGCACCATAGATCTTTCTGCCGACGATCCTCTTCGAATACGTCACATAGATCCTCCTCTCACCCTTCTCCTCATAAATAACCATAACAACAACAGCAAAGAAGATGACCAACAGAACCGCAACGGAAATTATATTGATGGTTCCGCCGGAAACGCCTCTCCACAATGTTCCGACAGCAGATGGGATCCTAGCCACAATTCCGGCGAATATCAGCAGGGATATTCCATTGCCGACGCCCTTCTCCGTTATCCTTTCCCCTATCCAGACCATGAACATGCTTCCTGCCGTACAAGTTATAGCGGTAACAGCAATAAACCACGGCCTGCTAATCGTCAAAAGACCCGGAAACTCGCTTGAATAGACGACAACGGCATAAGACTGGACAATACAAACAAGTATCGTGCCATATCTCATCCACCTCTGCAGCTTCGATTGGCCTGCCGGATCCTTCGCCATATCCTTCAACTTCGGAACGATTATCAACAACAGCTGAATTATTATCTGTGCCGAAATATAAGGCATGACACCCAGCATTAGAATCGAAAAATTCGAAAAGGCTCCGCCTGAAAAGAAATCCAAATATTCAGACAGAAAACCAAATGCGGAGCTTGAAGTCGGACCAGCGTTCAGCAACACAACAGGATTTATCCCCGGTATTGGTATGAACGCACCTATCCTGGTAATCACAAGCAAGGCAAGAGTATAGAAGATCTTGCTCCTGAGCGATCTTATTCTAAAAGAATCTGTCAGAATGCTCGACATCTTACCTCACTTCGCCGCCTAGCGACTTCACCTTCTCAGCAGCGCTTTCCGAAGTCCTGACGCCTTCGATCGTTATCTTCTTGCCGAACTTATCGCCATTGAGAATCTTCGCCTCGTTATCCTTGCCCTTAAGAAGGCCTCTCTTCCTGAGCTCGGTATCATTGACGCTCTCACCATCAACAAAAAAAGCATCTATCTGATCAAGCGAAATAGCAACATATTCCTTCTTGAATGGACAATTGGAGAACCCCCTGCGGGCAACCCTTCTATACAAAGGCATCTGACCGCCTTCAAAACCAGGACGGACCCCACCGCCTGACCTGGCATTCTGACCATTATTTCCGCGACCACACCTTCTTCCATTTGAAGAATGGCCCCTTCCGACTATAGTCTTGCGTCTGTTCGCCCCTTTCGGAGCCACTATGCTAGCCATCAGTTCACCCCCTCGACCTCAACCAGATGCTTGACAACATCGATCATGCCCCATGTCACGCTATCATTATTGCGGACGCTGTATCCGGAAATCTTTCCGGTAAGCCCCAAAGCCTTTATGGTCTTCCTCTGCTTTGGAAGAGAGGAAATAATGCTTCTTCGAAGCGTGATCTTGAGTTTCGGGCTGTCTATCTTTTCCTGTTTCATATCTCATCAACCCCACATTTCCTTTTTGCTCAAACCGCGATTGATGCTCAATTCATTAGCATCGAGCAAGCTTTCCAACCCGCTGATCGCAGCCTTTATCACATTGCTCTTATTATTCGAGCCAAGCGACTTGCTGAGAATATCAGTGATTCCCGCAGCATCACATACCGCTCTCACGCTTCCGCCGGCGATGACTCCGGTTCCTGCGGTTGCAGGCCTCAAAAGAACGGAAGCGCTCTTATACTTGCCAAGTATCTCATGGGGAAGCGTGACGTTATAGGACTCGCTCTCCGGATTATATATCTTCTTAAGCGAAATGCGCTTCATGCTCTTTCTCGCCTTCTGCGTCGCCTTCTTGATCGCTTCGGAAACATCGTTCGCCTTGCCAAGACCAAATCCGACACTGCCGTTCCTGTCTCCGACGACCATCAAAGCGGCGAAGGATATCGTTCTGCCGCCTTTCGTAGACTTGGACACCCTATTGACCGCAATGAGCTTCTCGACGATATTGTCATTCTTTGCAGCGTCATCCGTTCTCTTTCTTCTGTTATCTTCTCTTCGTGGCATAACTAACTCCCGTCCTTAGAATTCAATTCCCGCTTCTCTGATTCCATCAGCAAAAGACTTGACAATACCATGATATTTATATCCGTTTCTGTCGAACACGCAAGTCTTGATGTTCTTGCTGCTCATTCTCTTGCCCAGCTCCAAACCCAGCTTCTTAGCGTTCTCAACATTATTCCTAAGAGCAGCATACTCCTTCTCGACACCGCTTATATTGCAGATGGTCACACCTTTCGTATCATCGATAACCTGAGCATAGAGATGCAGATTGCTCCTGAATACGCTTACACGGGGCTTCTCGAATGTCCCGCTGACCCTCTTTCTAATATGCGCCTTTCTCTTATCGCGCCTGTGATTTTTTCTAACAATCGGTTTCATTGCTACTGCCAATCCCCTTATTTCTTCACACCAGATTTACCGACTTTGCGCCTTATGACCTCTTTCTCGTATTTGATGCCCTTGCCCTTATACGGCTCCGGACTCCTCAACGAGCGAATCTCCGCGCAAACCTTGCCGACCAGCTGCTTGTCGATTCCTGTGACCGATATCTTTGTCGGACCATCAAGAGCGATCCTGATCCCCTCCGGTATCATGTATTCAATAATAGTCGAATAACCAAGAGACAGAACAAGAACCTTGCCCTTGAGCTCAGCCTTATAACCGACTCCATTCACAAGCAAATTGGTAGTATATTCGGAAGTTACGCCGACAATCATGTTGTTAAGCAACTGCCTGTACAACCCATGTCTGCTCTTAGCTGTTTTCGAATCATCAATCCTCGTAACAGTAACAGTACTGCCATCGACATTGAATCCTACATACTTATCATACGGGCATTCGAGCTTCCCCTTAGGCCCTTCGACTTTCATGATATTATTATCAAATGAAAGCTTTACGCCCGCAGGTACCGTAATAGACTTCTTTCCAATTCTTGACATAAACTCTCCTTTACCAAATGGCGCAGATCAGCTCGCCACCAACCTTTGCCTCTCTGGCCTTCCTTCCGGTGATTATTCCGGAGGAGGTGGATACTATTATCACGCCATAGCCATTCAAGATGCGAGGCATTTCCTTATAACCCGAATACACTCTTCTACCGGGAGTGCTAAGCTTCTTGATGTTCTTTATGACGCTATTGTTTCTGCTATCATATTTCAGGAGAATCTTAATGAACTTCCTGCTTCCATCCTCTATTGTCTTAAAGCTGCTGATATAGCCTTCATCCTTCAGGATCTTGCAAATCTCCATCTTAGTATTCGAGGCCGGAACAACAGTACTCGAATGCTTCGCCAAAGACGCATTCCTGATCTTCGTGAGCATATCTGCTATTGGATCTGATACTGACATCTCACACCTCCTACCAACTCGATTTGGTTACGCCTGGAATCTGCCCTTCAGACGCAAGTTTTCTAAAACAAAGCCTGCATATGCCAAAATCTCTCATATACCCTCTCGAACGACCGCAAAGATTGCAGCGCAAATTCTTCCTCGTACTGAATTTTGGCTTTCTTTTCGCTCTGATTATCAAAGATTTCTTTGCCATTTTTTCCCCACCTGTTCCTTATTTGGAGAAAGGCATTCCGAGCTCTTTCAAAAGAGCATAGCCTTCCTTGTCATTCTTCGCCGTAGTAACAAAAGCGATATTGAACCCGCTGATCCTTTCGATCTTATCAAAATCTATTTCAGGGAATATTATCTGCTCGGTTATGCCAAGCGAATAATTTCCATGTCCATCGAACGCATCAGGCTTCACACCGCGAAAATCCCTTACGCGAGGAAGAGCAATCGAAACAAGCCTCTCAAGAAAATACCACATGTTATCGTTTCTAAGCGTAACCATGGCGCCAATCTCCTGGCCCTGCCTGATCTTGAAGTTCGCTATGCTCTTGCGGGCTTTCGTCTTGACGACATGCTGACCCGTAATCTGCTCAAGCTCCTTGACAGCAGCATCCATATACTTCTTGTTGTCCTTATCTTCAGAACATCCAAACGAGACTATAATCTTGGTCAGCCTGGGTATTTCCATCGGAGACGAGAAACCAAAATCCTTCTGAAGCTTGTCCCTGACCTGATTAAGGTAGCGCCTCTTGAAATTAGGAATAAACTTGTCAGCATCCGCTGGCTTTGCCTCGGCGACAGGCTTCGCCGCCTTTTCGGCCTTGCTTTTCTCAATCATTTCCTTCACTCTCTTTTCCCTTTCAGCGTTAGCAGCGGCTTTTCTGGCCTTCTCCGCCTCCGCCTCCGCCAATCTCTTCTTCTCTTCCTCTTCGGCAGCAATGCGAGCGGCCTCCGCAGCCGCTTTTTTCTCGGCTTCAGCCTTTTCCGCTGCTATGCGGGCCTCTTCGGCAGCCTTCCTGGCAGCCTCTTCCTCCGCTGCCTTGCGAGCCGCTTCCTCGGCAGCTTTTCTAGCAGCCTCCTCTTCAGCAGCCTTGCGTGCGGCCTCCTCAGCCAAACGCCGTCTCTCCATTTCCTGGCGAGCCTTCTCCTCAGCTTCCTGGCGAGCCTTCTCCTCAGCGCGCCTCATGGCCTCAGCCTCAAGCTCCTTCTGCCTGCGAGCAATCTCCTCCTGAGCTTTTCTCTCAGCCTCGGCCTCAGCCTCCCTTCTCGCCTGATCCAACTTCTCAGCAAGAAGCTTCGATACAAGCTCCTCCCTATCCTGATCAACCGAAATCGGTATCTCAACAACGACGCTTTCTTCCTTCTCCTGGAAGTTGGCTGACAAACCAGCCTCATCAAGCGTCCTCTTCAGAGAGGATTCAACGCTCCTCTTTTTCTTATCAAGCTCATCGGCAATCTTCACAGCCGCCTCATTGGAAGCCTCAGCTGCAAGGGCATCCTCATCAATCTGCATGTCCTTATCGTCAGCCATCACAGCACCTCATTGGTTCTCTTGGAGTAGCGAACCTTCTTGTCCCCTTCCATCCTGAAACCCACTCTCGTAGGCTTGCCGTCTTTTGCTATCAGCGCAACCTTGGACGCATAAAGAGGAGCCTCAACCTGAACGATCCTGCTCTCCTCCTCCTGAGTGCGTCTCTTGACATGCTTCGTGACCATGTTCACGCCTTCGACGACAACAGTGCCAGCCTGCCTGTTCACGCTAATAACCTTGCCCTTCTTGCCTTTATCCTTTCCGCTGAGAACAACAACAACATCATCTCTTTTGATATACATTCCCCATCCTCCGCTTAAAGCACTTCAGGCGCCAAAGAAACAATCTTCATGAAGTTATCACGCAATTCACGAGCAACCGGTCCGAAAATTCTCTTTCCTCTCGGATTGTTATTGGAATCGATTATGACACAAGCATTATCATCGAACCTGATATAGGTGCCATCAGGTCTCCTGTATTCTTTTTTAGTCCTGACGACAACAGCCTTCAAGACATCGCCTTTTTTGACGCCGCCATTGGGAATGACATCCTTGGCTGCAACGACAATAATATCACCCACACCAGCGATATAACGATGCGAGCCGCCAAGCACCTTAATGCACTGAACGACTTTAGCTCCCGTATTATCAGCCACATTCAGGCGTGATTGCATTTGAATCATATGCTTCTCTCCTATTATTTAGCTTTTTCAACAATCTCA
Organism: uncultured Spirochaetales bacterium; assembly: GCA_902797395.1. Classification (GTDB taxonomy): domain Bacteria; phylum Spirochaetota; class Spirochaetia; order Sphaerochaetales; family Sphaerochaetaceae; genus UBA9848. The sequence continues at coordinate 14,702 of CADBSO010000057.1, read as the reverse complement.
CGAAGCATCCAGCACTTATCCTTGCTGTAATGCCTGCATTCCTCAATACGCACCTTGTCGCCAATATGAGCGCTATTCTGGGCATCGTGAGCCTTGAACTTCTTCACATACTTGACATACTTTCTGTAAAGAGGGTTCAGTTTCTTGCCGACAACGCTAACAACGATAGTCTTGTCCATCTTGTCTGAAGTAACCAGACCTACAAACGTCTTCTTTCTGCTGCTTATCATACCGCCCCTCATTTATCCTGATGAATCCCAAGCTTTATTTCGGAAATCCTGGTATTGATCCTGGCAATCTTCCTGCGGGTGTTCCTCAGGGCAAGCGGATTATCCAAATGACCGTAGACCCTATTAACCCTCAAGTTGAAATTCTCCTTTTCCAGCTCCTTCTTCTTGCTTTCAAGCTCCTCTAACGACAACTTATCAAAAGAATCCTTCATACTTTACTCCATAATGTTTCTTTCAACGAATTTGGTTTTGATAGGAAGCTTGCTAGCCGCCAGAGTCAAAGCCTCATAGGCCATATTCCTCTCGACACCAGCCATCTCAAAAAGCATTGCGCCCTTCTTCACAACCGCAACCCAGCCTTCAGGAGCGCCCTTACCATTTCCTTGCCTGGTTTCGGCAGGTTTCTTAGTATATGGAAGCTGCGGAAATATCCTTATCCAAACTTTTCCGCCACGCTTGACATGCCTCGTCATAGCGACACGAGCAGCCTCGATCTGACGATTAGTGATCCACAACGGCTCAAGCGCAAGAAGACCATACTCGCCAAAGGCGATCGTATTGCCCTTATGAGCAACACCATCCCTCTTTCCGCGCTGGACTTTCCTATGTTTTACTCTTTTAGGACTAAGCATTCTCTATAACCCTTCCTTCTCTCTTTTTCCTGATGACCTCTCCGGCATCAGACCTGCCCTTTTTCTGTGATTCGCTGCTCTCGCCAAGATACACCCAAACTTTTACGCCAATCGAACCGTAACTGGTATTGGCAACAGCAAAACCATAATCAATCCTGCTTCTGAGCGTATGAAGAGGAACTCTGCCTTCCTTTATGCTATCGCTCCTGGCGATTTCAGCGCCATTAAGCCTTCCGGAAACCCTGATTTTGATTCCCATGGCACCATCGCGCTCCGCATCGGAAACAGTCTTTTTAAGGATCCTCTTGTAGCTGCCCCTATTAACAAGCTGGCGGGCTATGCTGTTCGCAAGCAGATTCGCATCCAAATTCGGCTTGCGGATCTCCTCGACCTTCACAACAGCCTTGGTCTTGCTCAACGAAGCGACTTTAGCATTAAGCTTCTCGATGTTCGCTCCGCCTTTGCCGATCAATATGCCCGGCTTTGAAGTGTGAAGAACAACGCGAAGCCTCTGCGGATTGCGGAAAATCTCAATCTTCGAGACATCCGAAGAAGCGATCTCAGGCATTTTCCTGAGCTCCTCCTTAATCTTCATGTCCTCCAAAAAAGCATCGACATACTTTGCCGGCTTAACATACCACCTGGAGTCCCACGATTTGTTGAACCCCAAACGAAAACCTATCGGATTTACTTTCTGACCCATTCTCAGCCTACCTTCTCACTTACAGAAACACTAATATGACTCATCCTCTTCAGGAGTATGTCCCTTCTTCCATGCGATCTCGGCCAAACCCTTTTAAGCCTCGGACCCTCATCAATCCTTATCTCGGAAACATAAAGCATATCATCGGTAAGATTCCTATTCAGATTCTTCGCATTCTCGCCAGCCGAATACAAAACCTTCCTTATGAGCTTTCCACCCTTTTGAGGCATTGCGGAAAGAATCGACATAGCCTCGGGATAATCCTTATTCCTAATCAGATCCGCAACAGGCCTGATCTTGCTGGGCGACATCATCAAATACTTAGCTTTAGCACTATAACTCATACCTTCACCTATTTCCTTGAAGCACCCTTATCCGACGAGTGGCCCTTGAAAACCCTTGTCGGCGCAAACTCACCCAGCTTATGCTCAACCAAACCCTCGGTGATATAAACCGGAACCCATGACTTGCCGTTATAGACGCTTATGGTCTTTCCGATCATATCAGGAATTATCATGGAATCCCTCGAATACGTCTTGATCACGGCTTTATCGTTCTTCTCGTTGGATGCTACAATCTTCTTGTAGAGGTTCTTATCCACGAACGGACCTTTCTTAATTGATCTTCCCATACATTCTCATCCTTTACGCTACTTTCTTCTCTTGACGATAAAAGCCGAAGACGGCTTCTTCCTGTCTCTCGTCTTCGCGCCTTTGGTAGGCTTTCCCCACGGAGTAACAGGATGACGTCCGGCAGCCGTCTTACCCTCACCACCACCATGCGGGTGATCAACAGGGTTCATGACAACACCTCTGACTTTCGGCCTTCTGCCCAAATGCCTTGACGCACCGGCCTTTCCGAGGGAGACGATCATCGAATCCTCGTTTCCAATGGTTCCGATTGTCGCGGAACAAAGATTGAAAACCATTCTCATCTCACCGGAAGGAAGCCTCAAAGTCACATACTTGCCTTCCTTAGCGATCACAGATGCGCCAAGTCCGGCCGATCTGACCAACTGGCCGCCCCTGCCAAGCGTAAGCTCCACATTATGAACCTGGAGACCAAGCGGAATATCCTTCAGCGGAAGCGTATTGCCAACAGTAAGCGGAGAACCGCTACCGGATTGGATCCTGCTTCCTACAGTCAAGCCCTTGGGGGCGATTATATATCTCTTCTCACCATCAAGATATGCTATCAAAGCGATATTCGCAGTCCTATTCGGATCGTATTCGATGGATTTCACAATCCCAGGAACACCTATCTTATCCCTCTTGAAATCAATTATCCTATATGCCCTCTTGGCACCGCCTCCGCGCCTTCTGACGGATATCCTACCGCCCTGGCCGCGACCCGCATGCTTCTTGAGATGCGTAACCAGTGATTTTTCAGGCTTGTCAGCAGTGATATCGTTATACACGAGCACGCTGCGCTTCCTGAGTCCTGGTGTAGTCGGCTTGTATCTTTTTATTGCCATAAGCTCCGCACTCCCCTATTACAACACTTCCAAGGCGGTGATCTTGTCGCCCTTCTTCATTGTGACTATCGCCTTCTTCCAAGTGCTCCTTCTGCCTTCGGCCCTGCTTCTCGTTCTGGAATTCTTGGGCTTGCCCTTCACAACCATCGTATTGCAAGCGGCCGGCTTGACATTAAACAGCTCTTCCACGGCTTCCATTATCTGATGCTTGTTGGCGGAAAGCGACACCTTGAAGGTATACTTCTTCACATCCTGCTCTCTCATTATGTTCGATTTCTCGCTGAGAATAGGTGCAATTATTATCTGACTCGCATTCATTCCTGAACCTCTTTTCCGCTATAGAAATTTCCCAAATTTATCGCAGCGGTCTGCATAACCAAAATCTTCTTGCCGTAAAGCAGCTCCTTGGCAGAGAGCTTGTCATATGCCAACACTCTCACGTTCGGAATATTCTTAGCCGATCTCCTGACCAATTCGTCATCATTCTTCAAGATGAGCACAGTCCTATCGGGAAACTTCGAAAAGGCATTCACAATAGCCTGCATTTCCTTGGTCTTTCCGGAAGTGGTGAAATCCTCAACCACATTAAGCCTATCTTCCTTAACAGCCAAGCTGAGAAGAGACCTATAAGCCTTGCGCTTCATCTTCTTCGGCAACACGAAAGAATAATCCCTGGGCTTCGGTCCGAATATCGTACCACCGCCAACTCTAACCGGGGACTTCTTGTCTCCCTGCCTTGCATTACCCGTTCCCTTCTGCTTGAAAGGCTTGACATTGGAAAAGTTGACCTCAGCCCTCGTCTTGGTGCATGCTGTGCCGACTCTCCTGTTTGCAAGCTCGTTATTGACCGCATAATAAATGCAGCCGTTTGAGATCTCATCTGCAAATACTTCATCGTTCAGAGAAATGCTGCCCGTCTCAACACCTTTAATGTTATATACTTTCAAATCCATGAAACAGCCCTCTTTACTTCTTGATAGCCTTCTTTACAATCAATGTGCACCCATTGCATCCAGGAACCGCACCCTTGACCAGAAGCAAGCCTTCACTGGCATCGCTCTTCACTACCCTAAGATTCTGAACAGTCACTTTGGCATTGCCCATATGACCGGCCATATGCTGGCCTTTGAATGTCCTTGCGGGCGTTGATGACATCGCAGTGCCTCCCAAATCCCTGTGGAACTTGGAACCATGCGTAGCCCTTCCGCCGCCAAAACCCCATCTCTTCATTCCGCCCTGGAAGCCCTTTCCTTTCGAAGTTCCAGTAACATCAACGAACATGACCTCTTCGAAAAGGTTCAGATTCAGCGAATCACCAATATTGACATCCTTTTCAAAGTCCCTGAACTCTTTCAGCTCCTCCTTAACATGGCAGCCTGCGGCAGCAAACTGGCCAGCATAAGGTTTTGAAGCCCTCTTCTCGCTCATATCCAAAGTGCCCAAAAGAACCGAATCATACCCATTCTTGTCCTTTGTCATTTTGGAAACAACTACGTTGTCCTCTATTTTAATAGCAGTGACAGGGATTAATTTGCCATTGGCATCAAACACTTGCGTCATGCCGATTTTCTTTCCGATTAACCCTAACATCAATGTCTCCTTAACCCTTCATCTCCACTTCAACACCATCAGAGAGCTCAATTTTCATCAGCGCATCCCTAATCTTATCGTTGATCCCATAAATATCAATCAACCTCTTGTGAGTTCTCATCTCGAACTGCTCTCTTGATTTCTTGTTTACATGGGGTGAGCGAAGAACTGTCCATCTCTTAATGCGAGTAGGAAGTGGAATCGGACCTGCGATCTTCCCGCCGTTGTTTATAACGGTATCAACTATCGCCTTGCAGGAATTCTCAACCAATTCAACATCGTATCCTCTGAGATCCACTCTTATCCTATCTTCTTTTGCCATTGTTTAAACAATCCTCCCGAAATCAATAAAATTGGAAGGCTCACGCCTTCCAATGCCTATTAATCTGCGCTAGCTAATTACTCTATGATCTTAGTGACCTGACCGGAAGCAACGGTCTTGCCGCCCTCTCTTATGGCGAACCTGACCCCCTGCTCCATAGCAATCGGGTGGATAAGCTTGACCTTGATGGTAGTGTTATCACCAGGCATGACCATTTCCGCACCGCCTATAATCTCCTCAACAGCACCGGTGATATCGGTCGTTCTGAAATAGAACTGAGGCCTATATCCGGTAACGAACGGAGAGTGCCTACCGCCTTCCTCCTTGGAAAGAACGTAAAGCGCACCTTCGAAAACAGTATGCGGAGAGATTGATTTCGGCTTTGCGAGAACCTGACCCCTCATGACCTCTTTCTTGTCAACACCCCTGAGAAGAACACCGATGTTATCTCCGGCCTGACCTTCGTCAAGAGTCTTCTGGAACATCTCAATACCAGTGCAGACGGTATCCTTCGTATCCTTGATTCCAATGATCTGAACAGGATCGTTCACATGAATGACACCCTTCTCGACCCTGCCGGTAACAACCGTACCACGTCCGGAAATCGTGAAGACATCCTCGATAGGCATAAGGAACGGCTTATCGGTATCCCTTTCCGGCTCAGGAATATATGAATCCATAGCCTGGAGCAGCTCCTCGATGCACTTTGTCTGCTCAGGATTGTCGCCCTCGGTCATAGCCTTATAAGCCGATCCCCTGATGACAGGACAATTGTCTCCATCAAACCCGTTCTTCGAGAGAAGCTCCCTGACTTCCATCTCAACGAGATCAACGAGCTCAGTATCAGGAACCTCATCGCACTTGTTGATGAAAACGACGATCGCAGGAACGCCTACCTGCCTTGCAAGAAGGATGTGCTCCTTTGTCTGAGCCATGGCACCATCAGTAGCGGCAACTACAAGAATCGCTCCATCCATCTGAGCAGCACCGGTAATCATGTTCTTAATGTAGTCAGCATGTCCCGGGCAGTCAACGTGAGCATAGTGCCTTTTGTCCGACTGGTACTCAACGTGCCTGGTATTGATCGTAATACCCCTGGTCCTCTCCTCGGGTGCGTTATCAATATCCTCATACCTCAAAACCTTATCACCGAACTTCTTTGCGCAGTACATGGTGATAGCAGCTGTAAGAGTGGTCTTACCATGGTCGACGTGACCGATTGTTCCGACATTAACATGCGGTTTGGTTCTGACAAACTTTTCTTTTGCCATTTATTTTCCTCCCTATTACGGGGCAAAACAAATCATTACAAGAAAAATTCAAAAGATTCCAGAGGTCGTACATGCGCTTTCAAGCAAGACGACATAGCATAGATTCAAACATCCGTCTCTAGAACCACCTTATCACTTTATTCCTTGGTTGCGATCGGTTTGGCCCAACACTTTTTTTTTACAAAACTTTGATATGATAGAAGATTTCAAAGAAATTGTCAAGGGCGCTTCCAAAAGCCTGCTATTTGAAAATATCTGCGGATTTTCAAGACGAAAATTCAATAAAAAACACAGGAACACGACCCCCCGTTTCAAGGCTTTTTCCGACTTGGCGGCCGAAAAGGCATCGGGCGGATCCTGATTCCGAGTTTTTTTTGGAAACGCCCTCAAATCACTCTGTCAATTCCAGAGTATACCCATAGCCTTTCCATGAGCTAGCGGCATGCGGCTTGCTCGACAGCACGATCACGCTCCAATCAGAAGAACTTGACGATTCCCTCATCGTAAGATCATGCTGATTTCCTGCGGGCGACCCGTCATAACACAAACCAGCAGGCCCGAAATGCAAATCCGAATTGCCTACGATGTCATCAGGCTCGGCTGCCGCATCAGGGACATTGCTGCTGGAAAACCATACGCTCATATCATATGTCTCATTAAAACGAACTATCATATGCTTGCCAGGATGCTGGGAATTGCTTCCACCCTTCTCACGGCTCACATAATACCTGCCTGTTTTCGGCTTGCCGATGCCATCAAATTTCGGATGCCTTCTACCGAATCCGCCCTCACCGTCAGGAACCATGATCCGAGTAAGATCCCCGGATCCGACACGAATCAGCGTCGTTCCTGAGGAGCCGATGTCCAGCGAAAATTCCATATCGCCATCGATGCTTTCCCCTGCCAGATAGCCTCCATAGCTGAAATAAATCCTGCTTCGTATCGTTCCCGCGCCATTTGATATGTCAACATCATACATCATATCATCGCCAACAACAAAGGAACCGCTGGCATTCACATTTCCGATAGAATACACATCATATCCGGCAGAGCAAGTCGCATCCTTGTACTTTATGGTCATGCTCTTGTCCCGACCCGGAGAAGCAGTATCAAACCCCGTCACTATAACGCCGCCATTTGCGAGCGACCCCGTAACATTCTCAATCGCTCCATCCGAACCAATGTAAACAAGATCCCCATCATTCTTATTGGTCATGCCAACGCCATAATATGATCTGTAATTTCTATACGCCAAGGAAGACCGGCCAGCTGATCCGCCATCCGAAACATTTCCAGAACAACCCGAAAACACCAAAGCGCCTGCCAAAAACACAAGCAAACGAACAATTCCTGCTTTTCTCATATCCCGTATATTTTAAGCATATCGCATTTTTCAAGCAAATTCCCGACCATGTCCGCTCTCAATCGGATTCAGCCCAAGTCCGCGGATTCCCTTCGGAGTCATAATGCCAATAGCCTTCCGGACTCACCGGGTCATACGCGCTGTAAAAATAATACGAATGGTTCGACAAATCAGTTTTGCGATTCCATCCTTCAGCATAACCGATTGGAAGAGCGCCGGTGTCATTTTCCAGAAAAATATTAAAATCCCAATCCTCCGCAAACTGCGAGACACACTTGAACACTCCCGATGAAATTGTCTCGCATGATGCGGGAATGACTATTCCCGAAAGCGAAATGCAATTGGAAAAACACTGCTGGCCGCTCAGCGAACCCAATCCCGAAGGCAATGTCACATCCCTCAGTCCAAGGCAACCGTAAAAAGCCCACATCCCCACTGATTCCACCGAGTCGTCCAATCTGACGCTTTCTATGTACTTGCACCCATTGAACGCTCCGCAGCCAACATCTCCGCCCAAGATTTCCACGGATTTGACGGATTTGGGAATCCAGTACTTCGGATTGGGTGACGATGAGGAACTCGGCTGTTCGACCTTTTCGGCCAAGTCCGAAGAGAATTTGATATCCTTTCCGAAAACATGACCGAAGTGATATTTGTTTCCGCTGCTCGAAGCAGCGCCCATGCCAACAAATGGAAGAACCATCTCACGAATCAATGTGCAACCGCCAAAAGCGCCGGATCCGATTGATGTCACGCTCTCTGGCACCGAAACCTTGGTTATGCTTCCGCAAAACGCAAATGCCTCATCCTCTATTGCTACCACTCCATCAGGCACGACGAACCCCTCCTCGGTAGAAGCCGACGCCAAGGCCTCCAGCGATGCGCAATCGTAAAAAGCGCGCTCCTTTATAGTCGCAACAGAATCAGGCAGCGAAATGCATTTCAAACTTGCGCAATCACGAAATGCATTCCTGGGAATCGATGTCGCCGCAGCGGCGGAATCTGAAAACACGACCTCCAGAACAAGCGGATTGATCTGATCGGCATACCATATGGGGAATGAATTCACATTGCTCGGCATAGCCTTCACCGTGAGAACCCCGTTCTTGAACTCATATTCTCCTCCAGCCGCATTCCTCTCATAGGAAACCTCCTCAAACAAGCATCCGTCAAACGGGTACGAATTATGCTCGTCATCCGAATCGAATCCGAACTCCACAACAGAGTCAGGTATCGCAATGCTTTTAATGCCAGTGCAATTTCTGAAGCTTTTAGCTCCAAGCTTCGTCATGCCGGAATTCAAAGCAACGCTTTCAAGCCCCACACAATTCTCAAATGCCTCAAATACCAGCTCATCGGAATTGGTTATGCTAACGGATTTCAGCGCAGATGGAATATAATAATCGCGAGCGGGATATCTCCACTGGGAATAATTGCTGTTATAATAGGGGAAAAATTGCTCAGCCTTATAAGATCCCTCAAAATCAGATGTCGAGAAAAAATATCCTAGCGGATGCTTTTCCCTTTCCGTTTCTTCCGCTTTTTCGTCCGGATTCGAATATTTCCCAATAAACGGAACAGCAAGAGAAGCTAACGAGGAGCATCCGCTTAAAAACGATTCCGATATCTCAACAACGCTATCAGGAACCGTGAGCGACAAAAGCGCGGAACAGTTCGCAAAAGCGCGACTGCCTATGCGCCGCAACCCATCATTCAAGATGACAGCAGACAGGCTCGGACAAGAAACGAATGCCGAATCACCTATTTCAATAATTCCGGAACCGGTCAAATCCACTTCGGTCAGACTCTGCAAATACCCGAATGCGCCAGCTCGTATGGATACGCAATCCGCACCAAGACCAGATATGCGACTCAAATCGGAGTCCGCCTTGACAGCCACAAGCTTATCATCATCTCTCTTAAAATAGGCAATTCCATCTCTTTTAACTATGCAGCTCTCCGATTCCCTAGCCTTATCGGTATTTATCCGGACAGCGGATTTCGCTATTCCGCCAAAATAGTCATTCCTGCCGGAACCCGCATCATCCAAACTTATATCCAAACCAGAATAATTATTGATCTCGAGCAACTTCGAACACCCATTGAAAGCGGAGTCGCCAATGGAATTCACCTTCGGCGGAAGAGTTATGGAAAGAAGGCCGCCGCAGAACCCAAAGCAACCCTGTTCCATCACCTCGAGATTCTCGGAAAGATGCACGCTCTCCAAGTTGGAACAATAACTGAACGCATCCCTTTCAATTTTGATAACCGAATCAGAAAGCACAATCTCCCCAAGCGCATCATTGCCCTTAAATGCCTCCGCTCCGATGCAGACCACATCACAAGCCTTGCCATTGAAAAAAACACGAGCAGGGACTTCGATCCTATTTTGGGAAATCAGGCATTTTGACAAATAGACCCTATCGGTATTGGCTGAGCCCTCGTAATAATAGAAGAAAACAAAATCATCGTTCTCACCACCACTGTAATCCTTGCTGAAAACAACGAATGACATGCTGTCGCTTACCTCGTCATCACCAGACCCGACGCTTGCCGTTATAACAGCAGCGCCTTCTGATTTTGGCGTCAGCATGCCATCGGCAGAACATTCAAGAACATTCGGAGCATTGCTTTTCCACACGACTTTTTCCCCGACCTCTCCGGCAATGCCAGCCGGCTCGAATTCGAGTTCAAGCCCAAATGGATCCTCACCAATCACCAGCGCGTCGGAAACCGACCCCGACTTATTGCGATGCGTATTGATTATCCTTATGGATTCAACACGCGCATCAAAAGCCTCCCCGCCGCCACACGCAATCAAATTCAAAAAAACGAAGAAAAGCAGGCATGAAGCGAAAAACGCCCTCAGAACGCCTCCAAAAACCTGTCGTTCAAACATGCCCGTGGATTTTCGAAATGAAAAACCGGAAGAAAACACAGGCATGCCATCGCATCCCGAGATTTTTTGCCAAATTTGCGACCTAAAAGGCAACAGGCTGGTTCGTAATTTGAGATTTTCAGAATCGTCCTTCGGCTTTCCCGCTATCATAGGGTTTTCCTAACACCTTCGCCGTAAATGGTCTTAAAATCATTTTTCATGGAAATGATCGTGTAACCGCGCTTCTGCCACTGCGCTATCCTCTTGTTTGTCTCCTCCATATAAGCCTGATCACGCCCGGCATCATCAGCAACAAGCATGAATGCCATGGACTTGTATTTGTTATTGGATGTCACATATTCATGCATGCTTACATCACCGCTGCTGTTTCCGAACGACAAAACAGGCTGCTTTCCGATTTCCTGCGCAATGTTCAGCACCTTGTTCATCTTAAGATTCTTGATCATCAGCGAGTCGCCCCTAACAAGCTTGTCTTTGCCGCCATCATTGAATTGGTAATCCAAACCATCCTTTCCGTTCTGATTCGTCGCCACCAACGTCACATCCATGCCTATGACCTGATTTGACGGTATGTCGAGCTGATCACAAACCAAAGCCCTGCAGATCATCCTGTCCGATCCGCTGACGACGTAAATCGTGAAGCCGCGGCTCTGAAGATACCTCACCACATCCACCATAGGCTTGTAAATGCTATCGCGATACTTAAGCCCCTCAAAGCCCTGAGCGTCCTTCTCAAGAAAATTTCCGACGTAGCTTATGAACTCTTCGGGCGTCAGCCCCGCAAAAGCCTTCGCCTGAGCGTTCGCATGAATGAGATCAAAACCGGAAACCTTAGGCGTAGTATAGGTCACCCCGGATTCCTTTATCTGCTTAGCGACATTGACCAAGTCCGGACTAGCGACATAATCCTTATCATCCAAACAGCGATGCGCAAGCAGCATATACTCAATATATTCCGGGAAAAGCTCCCCGCACAGCGTTCCATCCATATCAAAAACTGCGATTCTATCCCCGATAGGTATGTAATCCGGAGAGCCGGCGCTCGTAACGCTCTCCACATAACTCTTCAGCGCATCAAGCGATTCGCATTTGTTCCAATTGGCAAATCCATTGAATTTTCCTATCGTCGCGCATGAAACAAGCACCAGCGACTGTACGACGATCATAACAGCCGCAACCGCTGCAGCAGCTCTGACTCTCACCATTCTCATCTTTCATTCCTCCACACTCAAAGGCCTTCCATAAGAAGCCTCCAAATAAAAAAAGCCCTCCAAAGAGGGCTGAAATCCACAATACTTTCAAAAACCCCGAATCCGAGATCCGCTTCAAACGACACCCGGGATTCCAGAAAGCGATGATGCCGGCAAGCCTTCGATCTCGCATATGGCAGTCTCGCTATCCAAGTACTCTATGCTCATACTTCTTCTTCCGAATTCAAGGAACAAGCCCATATAGTAAATCTCACCAGGCTCATTCACAACATCACTCGAAACCGAAGATATCCTGTCCTCGTCATCAAAACCGACGCTTATCAGAACAGGCCTTGCGATCTTAGCGGAAGCAGGAGCCTCATCATCAAATGTTATAAGCGCATCAGTACCCAGCTCTTCGAAGAAATCATCATATACCTGCGATCTTTCCTCATAAGTCTTGCCTTCCAGCACATAATCCTCGGTACCAAGGTCAGTCTCAAAATACGCGATTCCCCTCATGTCGTATTTTCCGGTCGTCTCATTATAGACAGCCTTTTCCGGATGGTCCTTTATCTCACCAAGCAAATCGCACAAATTCGAGTATACTGATCGTCCGCTTTCCCGCGAATTCCAAATCATTCTGACATATTTCCTTCCATTGCTCGGATCATCATACTGCTCAAGCCCAGCATGAAGATCGGGATCATAAAGATCCGAATCCGTATATATCTTATAATACCACGAATCAATAATCCGAGATGGGTCCGACGAGCTTGCGCCGCTTCCCTCCTTGCTTTCCTTGCAAGCATGATACGAAACATCGCCTACTGAATACCCCACCGTATACGCAGGATAATAGGCATCGGAAATCGATATGCCTCTGTATTCGCCGCTCATTATCGAATAGTTGTATCCGCTATCAACAGTCTGATAAAACCAATCAGGTGTGATCACGTTGCTGATATTTCCCGTGCTGTCCCCAGAATAATCGTACGCCTCCATGCTAATTCTGAAGCCGAAATCCGACTGCAATTTCAAGTCGCCCGCGCCTTTCGGCTGCAGACCGGATTTGGATGTCAGAGACCTCTTCTCGTTGGCTGCAGGCGCGACACCGCTTGAAACGCCCTTATTCAACAAAAGATCAATAGCTCCAACCCATTTTGCATTGAATTCCAAGTCAGACGCATCCGCCACAGGCTCACCTTCACCGTCATCCTTGCCTTCGTCAGAACCAGCCTCGTCGCCGCCATCCTGAGTATCACCGCCATCCTTGCCTTCGTCAGAACCAGCCTCGTCGCCGCCATTCTGAGTATCACCGCTATCCTGAGTCTGATCATCCTCACCCTGATCGGTCTCATCCGCTCCCGAATCGTCATCCCCTTCGGAGGCCCCCTCCCCATCGGTTGCAGGCTGCTCAACAGCAGGATCGTCTGCTGCCGGCTTCGCAGCCGTATGGTTAAGATTGCACGACGCAAGCGCAAACGCCGCAATCAAAACAGCCAGCGCCTTAAGAATCAAAAACATGCGCTTACCATTGCCTATTATCGCTTTCATTAAAATATACTCCTCTCTTACTCTTACAACAAATCGCAAATCGCTTGCAATCATTTCATATTTAGAAAATTTATATATATTTATTATAAAGACAACGCGCACCCATGTCAACGCCAAAGGCTAACCCCAAAGCATCCGATTATTTTCCAAAGCCCATTCCAATACCATTTTAAACCAAGATATCCCCCGAACAAATCCTCTTCAAAATATGATTCTGCTCAATCCGCAATCATATTCCCGATCGTTCCATCCCTTCTGCTTGCGCACTGGTTTCCGCATCAATTCGCTTGAGGCGCATTGCAAGGAAAACCAATCCGATGGCGGAAAAAGATCCGATGAAATCCGAATTCTCAGCCCGAACTCATCAACAGACCATGCCTCAATATCGCAAGGAACCTCCTCTCCAGGCGCCCATGCGAGCCTCGTCTCTACTGAACGCGCCCCCGTCTTCCGCACAAGAAACAGGGCGAATTGCCTTGCCTTGTATGCGCCGGCAACATCCGCTTTATGATAATCCTTTCCGTATATCGCGCCGCCTCCGATCGGAATTTCAGTGCCATAGAAATCCACCGCCAGCTTTTTACCAGACAACCCGTTATCCCCATGCGGACCTCCGATTATGAAATCACCCGCCCCATTCATGCAAAGACTTGCGCCTGATATCGATGAAAGGCCCTTGAGGACGCGATTTCCGCCAAAGCATGCCGAAAGGCTGTCGGATACATTCTTCTTCAGCAGGGAATGAACCTCGGAATTATCCAATGCGTCAGAATGCTGACAGCTGAAAACAAGCCTATCCCATCTCAATCCGGCGTTCCCATCGTCGCTAACACATGCAAGCAATTTGAAATCCGGTCCCAAGAGTCCGGCCGAGGACGCATTTTTCAAAACAAGCTCCCTTCCGAGACGGAGCACCGCAAAATGCGCCGGAGGGAAATACTCCGTTTCAGGACAATTCAACGCATACCCTCTAACCACATTCTGGTCATCACTGATGTTGCGGATCGCCCTTTCATCATCGCCCAAGGCCTCAATCGACAGATCAGTAATCACATGCAAATCATCCGGATTCGGCTTCCAGAAATCAGAATATCCAGCCTTGGCATAAACGCTCCTGACAATCCGAACGATATCACCCTCGCACACAACGGGATCGCAAATGCCGCCTGCTATCCGTCCATCAACGAACACCGTATTACGATGCAGCGCAACTTCAACGCCAACCAAAGAGTCAGGGTCCCTGCTCATCGCCAGGCGGACAATCCCATCCGCTATGGCATCCGCAAGACGATCCGGATGACCAGGACTCACATATTCAGCCAAATACCTCATGATACCACCTTATTTTATTTTGAAACAAATTTGCAAAACCTCAAAGAAACTTTTGGCTATGTCCGAATACATTTATTCCGCCATATCCAATCGCCGGATATGCGCCGCATATGCGCGCTTTGGGTCGCAAAGCCATTTG